>NZ_JBEXID010000083.1:0-29374 GCF_040608395.1 Streptomyces sp. NPDC005181 | reverse complement strand
CACGGAGAGATCGGCCTCTCCGTGAAGCGCCTCTGCCACCTCTGCCGGGGGCATCGGTCCGGGTCGCGTCAGTCCCGTCTTGACGTGTTCCGCCGTTCGGGGGATCGGACGGCGTGCGGTCAGCCCGCGTTCTTGACGAACTCAGTGGTAAAGGTCTTGTCGAGGTCGACCTTGGCGTTCTTCAGGTTCGGGTTGAAGGCCTTCAGGACCCGCTCGACGGTGGCGGGTCCGTCCGCGGGCATGACGCCGTCCGTGGTGAACATGGGCAGTGTGCTCTTGATGGCCTGCGCATAGAGGGCCTTACCGCCGCCCTGCGCGTAGTCGGCAGGCATCTTGGCCGCGATCTCGTCCGCGCTGTGCGTGGACATCCACTTCAGCGTCTTGACGAAGGCGTTGGCCAGCTTCTGGACGGTTTCCTTGTGGCTGTTGACCCATTCGGTCTGCATGTACAGGCTCGAGGAGGGGTAGAGCCCGCCGAGCGCCTGCTTGGAGCCTTCGGGGGTGCGCATGTCGATGAGAATCTTGCCGAGCTTCTTGTCCAGGATGGTGGCGACGGTCGGGTCGGTGGTCATGCCGCCCTGGATGGAGCCCTGCTGGAGGGCGGAGATGAAGGTCTGGCCTGCACCCACCGCGACGGGTGTGAACTGACTGGTCTGCACATCGCTGTTGACGGCGAGGTACTTCGTCAGGAAGTCGGTCGAGGAGCCGATGCCCGTCACACCGAGCTTCTTGCCCTTGAAGTCCTTCGGCGACTTGATGTCGCCCGCCGCCTGGTTGGAGACGATCTCGACTTCGCCGGGAGCCTGTGAGAACTGGACGACCGACTCGACCTGCTTGCCCTTCACCTGCAGGTCGAGGGTGTGGTCGTAGAAGCCGACCGTGCCCTGCACATCGCCGGAGACCAGGGCCGTCTCGGCCTGGACGCCCGCAGGCTCGGTCAGGAGCTGGACCGACACCCCTTCGTCCTTGAAGTAGCCCAGCCGCTCGGTGAGCATCGCGGGCAGGTAGATGACCTTGTCGAGGCCCCCCACCATGATCTTGACCTTGACGTTCTTGCCGTCGGAGGCGCCCGTGGAGTGGGAGCCACAGGCAGTCAGGGTGGTCAGGGCGAGTACGCCGGCGACGGCGACAGCCGAGATCCGGGTGGATGTACGCATCTGGTTCACGTCCTTGTGAAGAAACAGTCGGGTGTTCGGATGGCAGGCGGCGTCAGCGTGCGGAAGTCGGCGCCGGCGTGTGGAACAGGCCTCAGCGCGGGGAGTCGGCGTCAGCCGGTTTCCAGCGGAAGAGCCGCTTCTCGAGGAAGGTCAACAGGCCTTCGGCCAGCAACGCGACGACGGCGAGGATCACCATTGCGGCGTAGACGCCGGCGGCGTTGAAGGTGCCCTGGGAAGCGGCGACCAGCAGTCCGAGCCCCTTGGTGGCACCGATGTACTCACCGACGATGGCGCCGATGAGCGCGAAGCCGAAGCTCACATGCAGGCTGGTGAAGATCCATGACGTGGCCGAGGGGATGACCACCTGGAAGGTGACCTGGCGGTTGCTGGCACCCAGAATGCGGGAATTGGCGACGAGGTTGCGGTCCACCTCCCTGGCTCCCTGGAACGCGTTGAAGAAGACGGGGAAGAACACGAGAACGACCGCGGAGGCCACCTTCGAGGCGGGGCCGAGACCGAACCAGATCAGGAAGATCGGGGCGAGCACGATGCGCGGCAGGGCGTTGAGCACCTTGATGTACGGGCCGAGGACATCGGCGGCGAAGCGGATCCGGCCCAACGCGATACCGAGCAGCACACCGGCGATCACACCGATGACCCAGCCGAGCAGTGCTTCGTAGAGCGTGTACCAGATCTGCTCCCACAGTGAGCCCTGGGCGGTGCCGTCGATGACCCAGGTGCGGATCTGGTCCCAGATCTTTGACGGCATGGAGAAGTTGAACGGATCGATGACGGCGATCCGGGCCAGCCACTCCCACAGCCCGATGACCACGAAGAGCAGTGCGATCCGGCTTCCGAGCACCAGGAACCTGCGGTTGCGGCTGGCTCGCGCTCTGGCCTGGGTCCGTTCGGTCTTGGTGACGGCGGCGCTCGCGGTGAGGGATTCAGGCGACATCGAGGGCACCCCTCTCGCGGGTGATGCGGACCTCTTCGCCGAGCGAGGACCAGATCTCCCGGTAGATCTCGAGGAACCGGGGCTCCAGACGCACCTGTTCGACCTTGCGCGGGCGGGGCAGATCGATCTCGAAGACCTCCTTGACGGTGGCCGGTCCCGCGGTCATGACCACGACTTTGTCGGCCAGTGCGATGGACTCCTCCAGGTCGTGGGTGACGAAGACGACGGAGGAGCCGGTCCCGGCCCACAACTCCAGCAGTTCGTCCGACATCAGGGCCCGGGTCTGCACATCAAGTGCGGAGAAGGGTTCGTCCATGAGCAGGATCTCGGGATCGTTGACGAACGTGGCCGCGAGTGCGACACGCTTGCGCTGACCGCCGGACAGCTGGTGGGGATAGCGGTCCTCGAAGGAGGACAGGCCGACCCGGGCGAGCCACTCCCGGGCGCGTTCCTTCGCCTCGGGCTTCGGCACACCCCGGAAGCGGGGGCCTGCCATCACGTTGGACAGCACGGTGCGCCAGGGGAAGACCGCATCCTGCTGGAAGACGAAGCCGACCTTGTCGCCGATGCCGCGCACCGGCTGACCGGCGACCAGCACCTCGCCCTCGGTGGGCTCCTCCAGGCCGCTGACCAGTGTCAGCGTTGTCGACTTGCCGCATCCGGTGGGTCCCACCACGGCAACGAACTCACCGCGCCCGATGGTGAGGTCCAGTTCTCGTACGGCGGTGTGGAGCGCCCCCGACGGAGTCCGGAACGCTTTGCTCGCCCCCCGCAGCTCGATGGCGGGGCTCGTTTCGCTGTTCATGGGGCGGGACGCTAAATGCGGCCCGGGCACGACGGCACCCTTGCGCTCACAACTCCTGCTTCTGCCCATAACCTGCGGTTCTGCTCGTTCTGCTCACGCCGGCAGAACGAAAGTGCTACGAGGGCTAGTCAGCGACGGCAGCGACGTTTACGTTGCGTTTACACAAAGCAAAACGGAGCTACGGATTCCAGGCCGGCGGAAGGCAGAGGGCGAACACATGCGGATTCACTGGCCCCGCCGTGTCTTCGCCCAGGTCCTGCTCACCCAGGTGGCCATCACGACCGGGGTGGTCATGCTCGTCACCGGGCTCTTCCTTGCCCCGCTCAGCCATCAGCTCGACGACCAGGCGATGCGCCAGGCGCTGTCCATCGCCCAGACCACTGCCGCCGAACCCGGACTGGTGCAGAACCTGACCGGTACCGAACCCAGCCCCGACGGCCCGGTACAGGCCGAGGCGGAGCGGATCCGGCGGGCCACCGGTGCGCTCTACATCGTGGTCATGGACACCCGTGGGGTCCGCTGGTCGCACACCGACACCCCACAGATCGGCAAACACGTCTCCACCGATCCCAGCACGGCCCTGGCCGGCCGGGAGATCATGCAGATCGACAACGGAACCCTGGGCCGCTCGGCACGCGCAAAAGTCCCCCTCCGCGACGAACACGGGACCATCGTCGGCGCCGTCTCGGTGGGCATCGCCTACGACAGCGTCCGCGAGCGGCTGCTCGGAACCATTCCCGCACTTCTGCTCTACGCGGGGGCCGCGCTCGCCGCGGGTGTCCTCGCCGCCCTGGCCGTCTCGCGACGCCTGCAGCGCAGCACCCATGGACTGGCCTTCGCCGACATCTCCGCGCTGCTGGACGAGCGCGAGGCCATGCTGCACAGCATCCGCGAAGCAGTTCTCGCCCTCGACGTCAGGGGACGGATCCGGCTGCTGAACGACGAGGCGCAGCGCCTGCTGGAGCTGACGCCGGACGCCGTCGGACGTCCTCTGAGCGAGGTGCTGCCGCCAGGCCGTGCGGCAGAAGTGCTGACAGGACAGGTCGACGGCGTGGACCTGCTCACCGTCTGCAGGGGACGCGTGCTGATCGCCAATCGCATGCCGACCGGTGACGGCGGAGCTGTGGTCACCCTGCGCGATCGCACCGAACTGGAGCTGCTCGGCCGCGAACTGGACTCCACGCACGGCCTTCTCGACGCGCTCCGCGCCCAGGACCACGAGCACGCCAACCGGCTCCACACCCTGCTCGGGCTCTTGGAACTCGGAAGACACGATGCCGCGGTGGAGTTCGTGGCAGAGGTGGCCAACGGTCACCGGGCATCGGCGGAACAGGTCGCCGAACGCGTCAAGGACCCCCTGTTGTCCGCGCTGTTGGTGGGCAAGTCGGCCATCGCGGCAGAGCGGGGCGCGTCCTTGCGGATCTCCCCGAACACCATGCTCCCCGATCTGGTGGTGGACCCGCGCGATCTGGTGACCGTCCTGGGCAACCTCATCGACAACGCGCTGGACGTCGCGTCCCTCATCGAAGTCGAGATCCGCGGGGAGGGCACCGCAACGGTCCTGCGGGTCAGCGACAACGGTCCGGGCGTGGCTCCCGATCTGCGCGAACAGATATTCACCGAGGGCTGGTCCACCAAGGAGTCCCCCGCACATCGGGGCCGCGGGCTCGGCCTGGCGCTGGTACGCCGTCTCGCGGAGCGTTACGGCGGCGTGGCCCGCGTCGGTGCCAGGGCCGGTGGTGGCGCGGTCTTCACCGTCGTACTGCCCGAGACGCTCACCGTACGGCAGCTGACCGAAGCAGGAGGGGTGCAATGATCGACGTCCTCGTGGTGGACGACGACTTCCGGGTGGCCGAAATCAACGCGGCGTACGTGGCGAAGGTGCCCGGCTTCCGCGTCGTCTCGCGCGCACACACCGCCGCACAGGCACTGTCCGTCCTGGAACGCAGCCATGTCGACCTCGTACTCCTCGATCACTATCTTCCGGACGAGACGGGACTGACGCTGGTACGGCGACTGCGGCAGCTCGGCCACCCGGCAGACGTGATCATGGTGACGGCCGCTCGCGATGTCACGACCGTGCAGACCGCCATGCGCTACGGCGCCCTGCAGTACCTGGTGAAGCCGTTCAGTTCCGCCGGTCTGCGGTCCAAGCTGGAGAGCTACGCGGTCCTGCGCCGCACTCTGGAAGGCGTGGGCAGTGGCCGGGGCGAGGCCGGCCAGGAGCAGGTCGACCAGATCTTCGGGGCGCTCCGCACCCCGGAGGCCGTTCCCGCAGCCGGTCTGCCCAAGGGGCACTCCGCGCCGACCGCCGAGGTCATCCGCCACGTCCTGTCGGCGGCGGACGAACCGCTGTCCGCACACGAAGTCGCTGTCCGCGCCGGGTTGAGCCGCTCCACTGCCCAGCGCTACCTCAAGTATCTGGAGAGCGCGGGCCGCATCAGCCTCAGTCTCAAATACGGCGACACCGGCCGGCCCGAGCACCGCTACGCGTGGGCGAGGGTGAGCTGACGTCCGTACGGTACCGGAGGCATCCGGCACGGCAACGACCAGGTCGAGACTGAGAGGCCTCGTGACCGAGTCCGCCGGTCAGGCGGGCAGTCGCGGCACGCTTTCGACGAGGCGACGCGTGTACGGGTGCGCGGGAGCGCCCAGCACCTGTGCGGTTTCGCCCTCTTCGACAATGCGGCCGCGCTCCAGGACGGCGGTGCGTTCGCACAGCGAGGCCACTACCGACAGGTCGTGGGAGACCATGACGAGAGTCAGACCCTGCTTCTGCTTCAACTCGTTGAGCAGGTCGACGACTTTGACGCGGGTCGTGACGTCGAGCGCGCTGACGGGTTCGTCGGCGAGCAGTACCCGCGGGTCGCACACGGTCGCACGGGCAATCGCGATGCGCTGGCGCTGGCCGCCGGAGAACTCGTGCGGATAGCGCTCAGCTGCGTCGGCCGGGAGTCCGACTCGCTGCAGGGCGTCGGCCACCTTGGGTCCGGCTGTGCTCCGGCTGTCGATGCCGAGGGAACGCAGTGGTTCGGACACGATGCTGCCGACCCGCCGACGCGGGTCCAGCGACGAGTACGGGTCCTGGAAGACACACTGCACGCTGCGCCTGAAACGCCGCATCTGCTCGCGGTCGCGCGGCTTGAGGACGTCGCCGTCGAACCGGACAGTGCCGGACGTCGCCCGGGCGAGCCCGAGCAGCAGCCTCAGCAGAGTCGTCTTGCCCGCGCCCGATTCGCCGACGAGCGCGAGGCTCTGCCCGGTCTCGACGGCGAAGGAGATGTCCTCGACGACGGGCGCGGTGTGTCCCCGGTAGGCGAAGGAGGCCCCGTTCAGCTCCAGTACGGGCGTCATTACACGCTCCTCAGGTCGAGGGCCGATTCCAGCTGCCGCGCGCTGGCCACCAGCGCCTTGGTGTACTCCTCACGCGGGGCCCGCACGATCTCGCTGACGTCGCCCTCCTCCACGGCGCGGCCGTCCTTCATCACCAGGACGCGATCGGTGACCTTCGAGACGACCGCAAGGTCGTGACTGACAAAGAGGACGGCCATGTCCCGTTCCCGTACGAGAGTGTCGAGCAGGTCGAGCATGTCGGACTGCACGGTGACGTCCAGCGCGGTGGTCGGCTCGTCCGCGATGAGCAGCTTCGGATCGCAGGCCAGTGCCATGGCGAGCGCGACGCGCTGCCGCTGGCCGCCGGAGATCTCGTGCGGAAAGGCGCGCGCGATGCGGTCGGGCTCGGGCAGATGCACTTGCTCCAGCGCGTCCGCGACGGCCCGCTTCAGCTCGGCGCCCCTCAGCCCTCGCCTTCTGCCCAGAGGTTCGGCGATCTGTCTGCCGACGCGCATCAGGGGGTCGAGTGCGGTGAGCGGCTCCTGGAAGACGATGGCGGCGTCCCTCCCGCGGACTCCAGTGAGCTGCTTCTCGCTCGCGCCCACGATCTGGGTGCCGGCGAGTTCGGCGCTGCCGGTGGCGGTCATGCCGTCGGGCAGCAGGCCGAGCACGGCGAGGGTGGTCAGCGACTTCCCGGAGCCGGACTCTCCGATGAGGCCGAGCCGTTCGCCGGGGGCGATGGTCAGCGAGAGGCCGTCGACGAGGATGCGCCCGTCGGCCGTACGGATCGCGAGGTCGCGCACGTCGAGGATGTTCATGCGCTCCTCCTCCGTCGGGCCGCCGGGTCGAGGGTGTCGCGCAGTCCGTCGGCGATGAGGTTCACGCCGATGACGAGCAGGACGAGCAGGATGCCGGGGGCCAGTGCGCCGGCCGGGGCCGTGGTGAAGGTGGCCTGAGCCTCCTGGAGCATGCGGCCCCACGAGGCGTTGGGCGGCGGCGCTCCCAGGCCCAGGTAGGAAAGGCCCGCCTCGGCCAGCACCGCGAGCCCGAACTGGAGGGCCAGGTTCACCACGAGCGTCGGCCAGATGTTGGGCAGCACATGCCCGGCCACGATCCGCGGCCACGACGTCCCGGACGTGCGCGCGGCCGTGATGTAGTCCTGTGCCAGGACCCGCTTGACCAGGACCCGCACAAGCCGTCCCGCGACCGCGCTCTGCGCGAGGCCGATCGCCAGCACGGCGGACCCCAGAGTGGCCGAGTGCGCGGCGACGATGAGCATCGCCAGCAGCAGCGTCGGGAAGGCGATCAGGATGTCGAGGAACGCGGAAAGTGTGTCGTCGAGCCAGCCCTGGGCGAACGCGGCCAGCACGCCCAGCGTGATGCCGACGGCGGCCGCGATGAGAACGGAACCCAGGCCCGCTTCGACGGCGACCCGCGAGCCGGTCATCAGCTGGGTGAACAGATCACGTCCGAGCTTGTCGGTGCCCAGCAGGTGGCCCGCACCGGGGCCCGTGAGCCGCCCGCCGGACGTGTCGTCGGCGGCGTACGGGGCCCAGAAGAGCGAGACCAGCGCAAGCAGCGCGATCAGGCCGGCCAGTACGCATCCGAAGGTCAGCGTGTACGAGCGTTTCGTCGACTGCTTCATCGGGCACCTCCGGAGAGCCTGCCGCGGAGCCGAGGATCGATGATCCGCTGGACGAAGTCGGCGGCGAAGCCGATGACCAGCACCGCGAGCGTGGAGACGAACAGCACGCCTTGGATCACCGGATAGTCGTGCTGTGCGATGCCGGTCGCGAGCAGCGAGCCGAGGCCGGGAAGCGCGTACACGGACTCCACGACCACCGCGCCCAGCAGCGTGGACGCCAGCTCGATGCCGAGGATCGAGATCACCGGCACCGAGGCGTTGCGCAGACCGTGCCGCCACATGGCCCGCCCGAACGACGAGCCCAGGGCGCGCGCGGAGCGCAGATAGTCGCTGTCCAGTACATCGAGCGTGGCCGACCTGACGTAGCGGATCAGTGAGGCGCTCATCACGAGCGCGATCGTGCTGACGGGCAGGGCGAGCGAGCGGACCGCCTCGGCCGGCTGCGACCAGCCGTCCGGCGGGAAGCCGCCTGCGGGCAGCCAGCCGGCGTTCAGCGCGAAGACGGCTATCAGGATCATCCCGAGCCAGAACACGGGGACGGCCATGCCTAGTTGGGAGACTCCGCTGAGCAGCGCGCCGTACCAGGTCCTGCGCCGGTGCGCAGCTACGAAGCCGACCGGGACGGCGATGAGCACCGCCAGGACGAACGCCGTGAGCGTCAGCGGGACGGTGACGTTCAGCCGCGAGGCGACCTCGGGCGCGACCGGCAGCGAGCTGACGAACGACGTACCGAGGTCACCGGCGGCCAGCTGCCCGATCCAGTGGACGAACTGCTCGGGCAGCGGCTTGTCGGAGCCGATGGAGTGCCGCGCCGCCGCGATCTGCTCGGGGCTGGCGCCCACCGAGGTGAGCGCGTTGGCAGGGTCGCCCGGCAGCATCCGCAGCAGCACGAACAGCACCACGCTCGCAAGCGCCAGCGACACCAGCAGGAAGGCGAAGCGGCGCAGGAGATACCGCGCCATCAGCCCTTCTCGATGTCGTACGCGAAGAACTGCGAGTTGAGGCCGTTGACCGGGTAGCCCGACAGCTTGCTGCTCGCCACGACGATCTGCGGGTACAGGTACAGCCAGTCGCTGGCCGCGTCCTCGGCGGTCCGGCGGTTGACCTTCTTCAGCAGTTCGGTCTGCTCAGCCGTGCCGGACGCCTGCTCGGCCTCTTCGACCCACTTCGTGACCTGCTTGTTGTCGTAGCCCCAGTAGAAGTCGGGGTTGCCGTACCAGACCAGGTCGCGGTCGTTGACGTGCTCCTGGAGCGTGGCCGTGAAGTCGTGGTTTTTGTAGACCTTCGTGTACCACTCGTCCGGCGTGATCGTGTTGATCTTGACGGTGATGCCGACCTTGGCAAGCTGCGACTTGATGAAGGTCGCCGCCGTCGGGTGCGGGTCGTAGTTCGGGGTGTCGAGGGTGAAGGTGAAGCCGTTCTTGTATCCGGCCTCGGCCAGCAGCTTCTTGGCTCGCGCGGTGTCGTGGGCGTTGACCTTGGAGAGGTCCTCGTACCACGGGTCGGTGGGCGGCACCATGGAGCCGATGAGCTTGCCGTAGCCGCCCCAGACCGACTCCAGCAGCTTCTTGTCGTCGATGGCGGAGGAGACGGCCTGGCGAACCTTGACGTCCGTGAAGGGCTTGGCCTTGTCGTTGAAGGCGAGCAGCAGCTTGGTCGTCGAGTTGCCGTCGTTGACCTTGTAGTTCTGGTTGCTCTTGAACTGGTCGAGAGCGTCGGGCGACTGCTCGCTCGTGACAACGTCCACGGCATTGGTCAGGAGCGCGTTGTTGAGAGCGGTCGCGTCCTTGTAGTAGTGGAAGACGACCTGCTTGTTGCCGGCCGCGTCGCCCCAGTAGCCGGCGAAGCGGTCGAGGCTGAGAGCGGAACCGCGAGTCCACTTGTTCAGTCGGTACGGGCCGGTGCCGTCCTCGCTCGTCTTGAGGCTCTTCGCGTCGGAGTTGATGATCCACACGTAGGAGAGGTTGTAGACGAAGGAGATGGACTTCTTCGACAGCTGGACCTTCACCGTGCGCGCGTCCGGTGTCTCGACGGACTTGATGACCTCGAGATTGCTCTTGCGCGCGGACTGCGAGTCCTTGGCTATCACCTTCTCCAGGCTGTACTTGACGTCCTGGCCGGTGAGCTTCTTGCCGCTGTGGAACTTCACGCCGTCGCGAAGGGTGAAGGTGTACGTGAGTCCGTCGCCGCTGACCTTGTAGTCCTGGGCGAGCAGATTCTCGACCTTGCCGTCGTCGGTGAGCTTGAACAGCCCTTCGTACACGTTGCCGTTGAGCGCCTCGGTGACGCCCTGGCCGCCGCCCGCGGTGTTGTCGAGATTCTGCGGCTCGTAGAGCGAACCGATGTTGACCGTGGCGTTCTTGTCGTGCGCCCCTCCGGCGGCGCCGCCCCCGTTGGAGCCCCCGCCGCAGGCAGTGAGGGTCAGGGCGAGGGCGGCGGCGGTGGCGCCGCCGTACAGGGAGGTCTTCTTGATGCTCATGAGGAGTACGCGCTTTCGTGCTGCGAGGCGGGAGTGCGGGGTTGATCAGTGCTGCGCGGGGAAGCCGTCGCGGAAGACGGGGCGCTTCTCGCCGGCCTCGACGGGCAGGTGGAAACGGTTCTGCCGCGGCGGCATCGGACAGTTGTACTGGTCGGAGAATCCGCACGGCGGCACGAAGGCGCGGTTGAAGTCGAGGAGGACACGGCCGTCGCCGGTGTGGGTGACGAAGAGGAAGCGCCCGGCACCGTAGGTGATGTCGCCGTTGGTGGGGTCACCGAAGACGAGAAGCAGGGTGCCGTCGTCGTCGAAGGCGCTCAGCACGTAGTCCAGTCCGTCCAGGGTGAGCGCGATGTCACCCGGCACGGCGAGGTCACGGGTGCCGCCGTTGTCGCGGATGTGCTCGAAACCGACCCGCCGGGCTCCCGGCACCGGGGTGTACGAGGCCTCCAGCACCCAGGCCGGGTCGTACGGGAAGGCATCGGTGCGCTCGAAGTTCTGGATGGCGGGCGACTGCGCGTCCCAGAAGCGCAGACCGTACTCCGGATCGCAGGTGACGAGGTCGGTGCGCTCGACCGTGGTGACGGTCACATGCTCCGGCTGTCCGGCACGGGCCTCATCGAGGTCGGGGCGCTCACCCGCCGGCGCCCAGCGGGTCTCCACGAGGGCGAGGTTCCCGGAGGGCGAAGTGACGGAGCGCCGCCGCTCGGCGCGCCATGCCTCCCAGTCCGCGGCGGAGTCGGTCTGCTGATCCGGGACAGCGGCGTGGGACACGGCTTTACTCATTCGCGTAGACGATCATCGGCTGTCACACGTCGAATATCACGCTGCGTGAGATTCAGCCCAAAGGACCTCCTTTATCTTTCATAAGGCAAGCTAATGTCAAATTCGGGCCACTGGCCGAGATGGGTCTGCCTGTTCCAGCAGGTCAGCGACTCAGGGCGGCTTCGCCGCCCGCCGTGAGGCAGGTAAATGGGCACATCGGACACCCCGTAGCCCTTGATCAACACCGCGCCGCGGGGTAGCAGCGCAGGAGGCGAGGTCAGCTACCTGCGGTTTTGCCCGCACCGGTTGGTATTTACGCGTCAGAGCCCAGAGGGTCCGCGGTGCCACCCGGGAGGGAGCATCCCCGGGTGCTCGGCATGCGACGGGTGGTCCGCCGGAGCACCCTGGTCCTGAGGCTGCCTGTCCCCCGACCGGCAGTCGGTCAGGAAAGAGGTGGCAGCGATGTTCGCGAGGCTGAGCACCTACCAGGGTTCACCGGTTCCTGCAGAGGGAGACCTGACCGCGAACTGGGAAGCGACTCTCCAGCAGATCCAGGAGGCTTCGGGCTTCCGGGGCGTGTTCTACCTCGTCGACCGGGCCTCCGGGAGGGCGACATCGCTCACTCTGTGGGAGGACGAGGAGGCCATGCAGGCCAGCGAGGACAGTGCCGCCCGGCTCCGCGAGGAGGTCGCGCACAGGGAAGGCCAACGCGTTGTCTCGGTCGAGCGCTTCGAGGTGGGTTTCAGTCACGTGGAGCCGTCATAGTCAGCGCTCCACGCGTTGACGGCGCCGCAGATCGCCTGGCCGACATCACAGGCCATGTCCCGGCCGTGCCCGATCGCGGCCGACTCGGGATCCACTACCTCGCCGACGCAGCCGGCAAGCGGGGTTGAGCCATTCGTGTTGTGATCGAAGACAGGGAAACACGCCGGTCGAGGACAGGAGGAAATCATGTCCGAGAAGCTGCTGGCTCAAGACATCATGTCCGGTGGCGTGCAGTGCGTCGGTGCACACGAGTCGCTGTTCGAGGTAGCGAAGACGATGCGCGATCTGAACGTCGGTTGCCTTCCCATCTGCGGCGACAACAACAGGCTCACCGGCTTGATCACCGACCGTGACATCGTCATCAAGTGCTGCGCCGAGGGCATCGACCCTGCAACCGTGCAGGCCGGATCCCTCAATGCCAAGGTTCACTGGATCGATGCCGAAGCGGACGCCGCCGACGTCCTGGCGACCATGGAGGAGCATCAGATCAAGCGGCTGCCGGTGATCGATGTCAAGGGCGGCCACCGCCTGGTCGGCATGATCACGGAGGCCGATCTCGCGAAGAACCTGAGCGACGAACAGATCGCTGAATTCGCGAGCCGCGTGTACGCGACTGCTTAGGCGTCCGGTCAGTCCGCAGGTTGAGGAGTGAGCCATCCCAGGACCAGTACCCCCGAAGCGGCGTCCTCGGTGACGAGCCGCTCCTTCAACTGCCGTCGCAGTACAGGGTTCTCATCGCTCAGTCGATGCGTACGCTCTGCGCATGATCCAGGCGGTATTGCTAGACCTCGACGCAACCTTGCTCGACTACGGCATGCCCGCCTGGAGGGCGACCGTGCGGGACGTGTGCGACGTCCTGGTCCGGTCGGCCCCCGACCTCGATGCCGACTCACTCCACGGCGCCTATACACGCCGCTACGTCGACCACATGCGCGCGGGCGGGGACGGTGCACAGCACCCGCCCGGCCGGATCCCGGATGCCGATTCCATCTGGAGGGAGTGCTGGCGGCAGGCACTCGACGAGTGCGGGCACGCCGAACTCGCCGGGCCTGCGACCGATGAATACAAGCGGCAGCGCTGTCGGCGCTACGTCCTTTTCGACGACGTGGCGAACACGCTGAGTGCGCTTCGCAGCGCCTCGTACCGGCTGGGCCTTGTCACCAACGGTCCGGGCGACGCGCAGCGGGACAAGATCACGGCGACCGGTCTGGACAGGTTCCTGGACGTCACCGTGATCTCAGGTGAGGTAGCTGTGTCCAAGCCCGATCGGAGGATCTTCGACATCACCCTCGAACACATGGGGCTCGAGGCCGCCGATGTCTGCCACGTGGGCGACAGCCTGGTGACCGACATCGGTGGAGCGCTCAACGCAGGTCTGGGTGCCTCGATATGGCTGAACCGGTCGGACGTGGCGCGCGACCCCCGACTGCGTCCCCCGTCACACGCGATCACTTCTCTTCACGAACTTCCTGCCCTGCTGCGAAAGGGGTCTGCCCTCTGATCGGGGGTGAACACCCGGACGACGCAACGGCCCCTGGAACGCCCTGAATCCACGGGCCACGGCCAGGTCGGAAGGGCATCCGTCGCAGCGGTGGCAGCCCCCTCCGGGCGGCCGTCGCCCGGAGGAAAGCAGCGATTCGTCTGGGTCAGGCGTGTGCGGTGGGGCGGGTGGAGCGCAGGCGGGACTTGATGCCCACGAGCACGGCGGACAGCCCGGCCCAGAGGGCGAGGGTGAGCAGCGGCAGTCCTGCGTGGGCACCGTCGAAGTAGCTCAGATCGCTCACCGCCCGTACCGCCGCGCCGGGCGGCAGCAGAGCGGAGACTGCTCGGGCCGCAGCCGGCAGCAGGTCGGAGCTGATGGTGGCGCCGCTGGTGGAGTTGCCCACCGTGAGCAGAAGCAACGTCGCCACCGGAACGCCGATGGGGCCGAGGTAGGTGCCCAGCAGCTTGGTGGTGAACGCTGCCGCGGCCGCCAGCAGCGCCAGTGTGGCCGCCAGCGGTAGGACCGGGGCAGGCACCGCGTCCAGGACCGGTCCTGCGATGATCGCGGCGACGACGCCGATCGCCACCGAGACGCCCGTGATCAGCCGGAACCGGTGCCGCAGGTGGAGCACATTCGCCATGCCCAGCGCGTTCTGGGCCAGGACGAATCCGGCAAGGGTGACGCCGAACGACACGTAGAACCCGGCGAGACCCCGCCCGTCGAAGGGAGCGAGCGGCACCACGTCGGTCGTCGTGACGTGCTGGCCGGATCCCGCGGCGTACGCGGACACAACGCTCTTGACCGCGCCCGTGGTGGACAGGCCGTTCGCCCCGGCCACCTCGAGGTTCAGCTGTCCGGCGCCGTCGGAGCTCAGAGCAGCCACCACGTCGTGCTGTTCCACGGCCTGGCGGGCTGCGGTCGCGCTCACCGTCGGGCGTACGTCGACGCTGTCGCCGAGCGACAGCTCCATCTTGTGCGCGAGGGTGTTGCCCACGACCGCCACCGGCAGCTGATGCGGCTTCGGGTCACGTTGCAGCCCGACATAACAGCTGATGAAGGCCGAGACAACGACCAGGGCGATCACCGCGGGCTGCAGCAGCATCCGCAGCGGCGGCCGACTCATCCGGTCCGGGTGGCGCGGCGCGGACGCATCGCCGGGGACGGAGCCGGGCAGTGCGGTCACTTCCTCGCCGGGGGCGGAGGCGGGGCCGACGGTGGGTGTCATGAAGTAACTCCGGTGTCCTGAAAGAGGATGGGCCGCGCGAGGCACCGGGGGGCCGTGCTGCGTCAGGCGGCGGCCGTCGGCATGGCCAGGCTCTGCTTCACCTGGCGGCTGCCACCCCTCGTGAACGCAGCAGACCAAAAATAGATCGCATTCACAATCTAAACAGAGTCATACGATAGATTGCAAGCGGCATCCATCACAGGGAGGTGGCCCGATGGGCCGCGTGTCACAGGCACAGGCGCAGGAGAACCGGAAGCGCGTGGTCGCCAACGCCTCCAGGCTGTTCCGGGAGCAGGGCACCGGCGTCAGCGTCGCGGACCTGATGAAGTCGGCCGGGATGACCCAGGGCGGCTTCTACAAGCAGTTTGCCTCCAAGGACGCCCTCGTCGGCGAGGCCACCACTCATGCCTTCGCCCAGCTGGAGGCGCGCCGCACGGCAGAGCTCGACGAGCACGACGGGCAACGCGACGCCGCCCGCCAGGGCCTGATCGACTACTACCTGTCGGCCCGGCACCGCGACAACGCCGGCAATGGCTGCCCCGTCGCCGCGCTCGCCGCCGACATCGCCAAGGGTGCGGGGGACGCCGCCCACGACGTCTACATCGAAGGGGTGCGCGACTTCGCCCAGTGGCTCGCCACCGACGACGAAGACGGCCTGGCCGGCCTGGCCACCCTGGTCGGCGCCCTCCTGCTGGCCCGCGCCACCCACGGCTCCCCACTGTCCGACGAGATCCTCCACGCGGCTCACGCGGCCCTGTCGGACCACAGCCAGATCTGATGCGGGCGACCGACGCCGCCGTCGGCCGGGAGCACACAGTGGACTCGGCCGATGACGAGGCCGCCGGCCGTAGCGCCGTCATGGCCGGGATGAGACGGGCTTCACCTTCCCGCGCTTAATCGAACGGACTAGTCTGTTTGATTAAGGAGTGTGGGTGATGGTGACGAAGTTCAGAAAGACCAAATCCGAGGAGCGGATCCTCACCGCCGCGGCCGAGCTGTTCTATGCCAACGGCTTGCGCGGAGTCGGGATCGATCAGGTCATCGCGTCCTCCGGCGTGGCGAAGTCGACGCTGTACGCGCACTTTCGTACCAAGGAGGAACTCGTCGCGGCCTATCTGCGCCGTACGGACGACTCCTGGACGGCACAGCTGCAGGCAGCGGCCGCACACGCCGGTGAAGATCCCCGCGATCAGCTCGTAGGTCTCTTCGACGCACTGACGGGTGCCTTCGAGCGGCACGGCTTCTTCGGATGCCCGTTCGTCAGTGCTGCGGTGGAGAGCGAGCTTGACTCGGAGGCGCGGGCCATCACCGTGCGGCACATCCAGCGCCGACAGACATGGATCACCGGCCTCGGTCGGAAGGCGGGGGCCACGTCGCCCGAGTCGCTCGCCCGGGAGATCGGTCTCCTGATCGACGGCGCGCTCGCCGTCGGCCGCCTTCTCCAGGACCGTGCCGTGGTGGACTCGGCGAAATCTGCGGCGCAGCTGCTTGTCGCCGCCCGCACAGACGGCAGCAGCGACCGGACAGAAGCCTGACCAAGGGCGGGCCTCCGGAGGCGGGCTGCGAAGCGACACCTCACAAGCATCTGACGGTCATACGGAGAGTAGGCGTCACCATGCGCGCACTGGTTCTCGAAGAGTTCGGCACCCCGCTGGTCCTGCGCACCCTGAACGTGCCCACCCCCGGTCCAGGGCAGGTTCTGGTCAAGGTCAAGGCAAGCGGCGTCAACCCCCTGGACACCAAGATCCGGGCCGGGCAGGCCCCCCACGCACAGCGCACGCTTCCCGGTGTGCTCGGTCTGGACCTTGCCGGTGCAGTCCAGGAGGTCGGGCAGGACGTCACCGGATTCGCCCCCGGCGACGAGGTGTTCGGCATGACGGGCGGCGTCGGCGATCTGCAGGGATCACTCGCCGAGTACGCGGCGGTCGACGCCCGGCTGCTCGCTCGCAAACCGGCCTCGCTCACCATGCGCGAAGCCGCGGCGCTGCCACTGGTGTTCATCACGGCATGGGAGGGCCTGGTCGACCGGGCGCAGGTCCGGGCGGGGCAGAAGGTACTCGTTCACGGCGGTGCCGGCGGCATCGGTCATGTGGCCATTCAGATCGCCCGCGCTCGCGGCGCGGAGGTCTTCGCGACCGGATCCGCGTCCAGCCTGGAGACCATCGGGCGCCTGGGGGCGACTCCGATCGACTACTCCGTCACCCCTGTGGCCGACTACGTCGCCGAGTTCACCGATGGCGAGGGCTTCGACATCGTCTTCGACACCGTGGGCGGTTCCTTGCTCGACGCTTCGTTCACGGCCGTGCGCACCTACACCGGTCATGTCGTGAGCGCCCTGGGCTGGGGCACCCACAGCATCGCCCCGCTCTCCTTCAGGGGTGCCACGTACTCCGGTGTCTTCACCCTGCTTCCGATGCTGACCGGCCGCGGCAGGGAACACCACGGAGAGATCATGCGCGAAGCGGCGGCCCTCGCCGATGCGGGTCACCTGACACCTGCGCTCGACCCCCGGCGGTTCACTCTCGCCACCATCGCCGACGCCCACGCGCTGGTGGAGAACGGCACCGCCGAAGGCAAGGTCGTGATCGACATCGATTCCTGAGGGCATCGATTCCTGAGGGGCTGATGACGCACCGCGCCCATCGATGGTCCTATCAGGGGCGAACACCACGTTGAACGTCATCCGTACGGCTCGCCCGAGCCGATCGCCCCATGGCCTTCCCGCCACCATGCCCTCGAACACATGACTCCGCGTCCCCGGCAGGGCCGCCCTGTCCTCGCGGGGAGACTGAGCGCTCCTCTCGGACGGCGGTCGGCAGGACAGCCCGACACGGATCGGACAATGACTCAAGTTTTCGGGATGATCGATCATAGATCGTCCCGGTATGCGGCCGTAGGGTCTGATGCATGACGACGATTCCCCACGTGGAGGGGCGCTCTGCGAACGCCGGCTCCCGACTGACCACCCCATTCCCCTCCCATGCCACCGCTGCCGAAGTGATCGACGGCGTGGATCTCACCGGCCGGCGCGCCGTGGTGACCGGCGGTGCCTCCGGCATCGGTGCCGAGACCGTCCGGGCCCTGGCCACCGCCGGGGCGGAGGTCACCGTCGCCGCCCGCCGTCCCGCGCTCGCCGAGCCGCTCGTCCACGAGCTCGCCGCCGTCCCCGGCGCGGGTCCCGTGCGGGTCACGGCGATGGATCTGGCAGATCTCTCATCGGTGGACTCGTTCGCGCGGGCCTGGCGCGGACCGCTCGACATCCTCGTCGCCAATGCGGGGATCATGGCGCTTCCGGCACGGACGGTCACCGACGCCGGCTGGGAGATGCAGCTCGCCACCAACTTCCTCGGGCACTTCGCCCTGGCCACCGGACTGCACGACCCGCTGCGTGAAGCAGAGTCGGCCCGCATCGTCGTCGTCAGCTCCGGCGCCCACCTCAAGGTGCCCTTCGACTTCGACGACCCGCACTTCGAACAGCGTCCGTACGACCCCTGGGTGGCCTACGGGCAGTCCAAGTCCGCCGATGTGCTGTTCGCCGTCGGGGCCCGCCGCTGGGCGGCCGACAGGATCACTGCCAATGCGCTCAACCCCGGGTTCATCCTCACCAACCTCCAGCGCCATCTCGACGACGACACCATGCGCGCATTCGGAGTGATGGACGGTAACGGGAACCTCACCCCGCTGCCGTACTACAAGACTCCGGCGCAGGGGGCCGCGACGTCCGTGCTGCTGGCCGCGTCGCCGTTGGTGGACGGTGTGACCGGCCGCTACTTCGAGGACAACCAGGAGGCAGGGACCGTCCAGGACGACGAGGGGGCGCCCGGGGGCGTCGCGGCCCACGCCCTCGATCCGGAGGCAGCGGACCGGCTCTGGGAGTACGCCGCCGAGGCCATCCGGCTCTGAAACATCCAGCAGGCTCCGGCGCAATGGACCGGGGCACCGGAGTTCCGGGACTTCGTGCGCCGTCGCATCACCGGCGACGACATGCTCGGCTTCCAGATCGCCTTCGACGTCACGGGCGACCCGGCGTTCCCCGAGAAGCCGGCCTTCGAGGTGGCGCGCGAACTGGGCGTCGCCGTCACCACCCACGCCGGAGTCTGGGGAGCCACCAACGACGACGGCATCCGGCTGATGTACGAGCACGGCTTCATGACACCGGAGACGGTCTACGTGCACGCCTCCACGCTGTCGGCCGACTCCTACCACCGCATCGCCGCGACGGGCGGTTCGATCTCGGTGTCCACAGAGAGCGAGCAGAGCGCCGGACAGGGCTACCCGACGACCTGGGCGCTCCGGTCCCACAACATCCCCGTCTCACTGTCGATGGACACCAGCGTCTGGTGGAGCGGAGACCTGTTCTCCGCCATGCGCACCACGCTGGGCGCCGACCGGGCGCGCGAACATCTGGAGGCACACACCAAGGGCGAGACCGTCACGCACTGCGCCCTGCGCGCCGACCAGGTGGTGGAATGGGCCACTCTCGGCGGCGCCAAGGCACTGGGCCGCGAGCACGATCTGGGCAGCATCGAGGCGGGCAAGAAGGCCGACATCGTCCTGCTGAAGTATGACCACTCGCCGGTCTCGTTCCCGGCGCTCAACCCCTACGGCCACGTGGCGTTCCAGGCACAGCGCGGCGACGTGCGCACCGTTGTCGTCAACGGGCAGGTGGTCAAGCACGAGCACCGCCTGCTCGGCGTCGACCTGGCCGCGGTGCGGCGCGAGGTCGAGCAGACCGTCGAACACCTGCGGTCGACCATGGGCGAGGAGGAGTGGCGCAAGGGCATGAATCCGGACATCCCTGCGACGAAGATCCTCGACAACCCCTACACCTACACCGACTACCGCAGCACTACGACGCACAGCCGGTGAAACCGACGTGTTCCCGAACATCGGTGACATCCAGGCGTACTTCGGTGGCAGGGACACCGAGGGCGCCGTTGCGTGGGAAGACCGCACATCTCCGTACCACTCAGGCCGTTGTCGGCACGGAAGGTCACTCCGATGAGCGTGGGACTTCTGCTGCTGCGGGTGTTGCTGGCCGCTCTGCTGTTCGGCCACGCGACACAGAAGCTGCGCGGCTGGTTCGGAGGTGCAGGTCTCTCCGGCACCGGCGCCATCTTCGAACGGTGGGGGTTCCTCCCCGGTGCGCGGATGGCGGCAGCCGGCCTGGCGGAGCTGGCGGGCGCGGTCCTGATCGCCACCGGGCTGCTGACGCCCGGCGGCTGCGCGATCGTCGTCGGCACGATGACGGTGGCCACCGTCGCGACCGCGGCAAACGGCTTCTGGGCTCAGCGGGGTGGCTGCGAGCTTCCGTTCTGGTACGGCGCCGTCGCCGCGGTTCTCGGATTCACCGGGCCGGGCTCCTGGTCGCTCGACACCGCCCTCGGTATGCACTGGCTGTCCGGCTACGCCCGGGGATCGGCTGCGCTTGCACTCGGGCTGCTCGCCTCAGCCGTTCCCCTCGCCTCCCGTACCCGGGTACTGCGCGAGAGGCGGACAACCACAGCGGAAGGGGACGGTCGCACAGTGGCCTGATCGCCATCAACTCCTGAGCCACGTCGCCGGCGGAGACTCGGGGGTCGTCTTCTCCCGGTGCTTCATCGCGTGGCGGCGTACGGAGCAAAGTGTCCCCCCTCCGCGCTCCTTACGCGGACGTCCCCGGGTGGTCCAAGAGGTCAGGGCCGGACGATCGGACAGAAGGAGCGGACCGTGGCACATTCCCCGTCGCCAGGGCGTTGACTAGGTTCGCTGACGCGACGGGTGCGTGTCACTCACCGCCGTGTCACCGAGGAGCAGCACGTGAGAACCATGATCGACGGCATCGCACTCCCGGTCTCCCGGTCGAGGGACCGGGGACCGCGCCTGCCGTACCGCTTCCGGATGCCCTCCCCGACACGTCGGCACGTCGGCCCGCCCAGGCGACCGAATCGGTGGCCTCAGCCGAGGAGCGGCGTCGGACACGAGCAGGGTGGAAGATGAGGGGGGAGCAGGCACGGTGTTCGCGCGACACCGGAGGGAAACCACCCGCCGGCCGGTTGCGCGGACGGGCCCGCTCGGCGACGGTCGATTCCCCCTCGAAAGCCGTCTCGATGACGCCGGAACACGCATGCGGGCCCCTCTCGCAGTGCACCTCCCCCGCGCCGAGGCAGGTGTCCAGGGGGCGTACGGCGTGTCGCTGCAAGCTCGGGAAAAACCCGCGGACTGTTCTGCGCGAGCCGCGCCGTCTGGAGGGCGGTCCATGGATCCGCTGACCGACGTACTCGGCCTGCTCGATCTGCGCATCGCCCAATTCGCGCGGCTCGAGGCGGAGGAGCCCTGGGCCGTCGGCTTCTCGGGCTACCGGCACATCAAGTTCGGTGCCGTGCTGCAGGGCACGTGCCGGATCGCGGTGGCCGGGCTCCCGGAGCCGATAACGCTCGCCGAGGGCGACTGCTACCTGATCGGGAGCGGCCGGGCCTACGAGCTGTCCGGCGGTCAGGCAGTGCCGGCTGTGCCGAGCAGCAAGGTCTTCGCGGACTACACCGAAGGGGCCACTGTCCGGATCGGGTCGGACCGGGACGCGGTCGTGGTGGGCTGCGGATTCGACCTCGATGAGGCCGACGCCGCGGTGCTCGTCGACGTCCTTCCGCCGCTCATCCACATCAGCGCCGGGTCCGACGCCGCGGACGCGGTCCGGGCCGCGCTCGAACTGCTCCGTGCGGAGACCGGTGCGCCCGGACTGGGCACCCCGTTCGTCACGGAGCGACTGGCGCACATCCTGTTGGTCCACCTGCTCCGGGCCCATATCGCGGAACAGGGTGTCGCCGGCGGTGTCTGGCTCACCGCCCTCGCCGATCGCCAGGTCGGGGCAGCGCTGGCTCTCATGCACGACATGCCGACGCACCGCTGGACCGTCGCGGAACTCGCCGCAAAGGCTGGAATGTCGAGGTCCCAGTTCGCCGCCAGGTTCGCGGAGAGCGTCGGCGTACCGCCCCTGGAGTACCTCCTGGGCTGGCGCATGCGCTCTGCGGCACGGGAGCTGAGGACCGGTGACCGCACTGTCGCGGCGATCGCGGCACGTTGGGGCTATGGCTCCGAGAGCTCCTTCAGTCACGCGTTCAAACGCGTGACGGGCTCTTCACCGGGGCGCTACCGACGGGAGGGAAACGCCACCGCGAGTACCGCGCCAGGAGTGATTGCTCAGCCGCCCGACCTCGATGGAGGACGAGCGACCTGACGCAAGGCGGGCTATGAGCACGCGTCCTGCCTGCGGGTTCGTCTCCGATCGCTTACACGGTCATCACGTGCGGCAGTCGGCGGACCTGGTCCAGTGCCGCAGGGTGGTCATCGACCTGCGGCACAGGATCAGAACCCAATTGCAGCCCCCCCATCGACACCGGCAGCTACTTCTCGGCGAGCATCCAGCTGCAGTCCCGTGACGCGTCGAGCCGTGCCCACCGGCTGACTCCAAGCCAGTGGGCACACCCCCCTGGGGCATCGGCCCTCCCGCGTCCGTTGGCGTTACAGCGCCATCTCGTACGCCCCCGACAGCGCCTCGACACACTGCCACACCCGAGCCGAACGTGCCTCGTCGACGACCGGACGCCGGACGGCGCCGAGCGACCAGAGCTGCTGTTGCTCGGTGGCGGACTCCTTGCCGTGCAGCTCGACGGCGTGCGCCGAGAAGTCCCGTACGAGAACGGCGAACAGCTCGTCCAGTACGTCCTCGTCAAGATCCGTCAAGCGGGCCTGCTCCAGGATCAACTGGCCGTGGACGACGAGCGCGAAGAGCTGGCCGACGGCGAGGAGGAGGTCGAGGTCACGGCTCTGCTCCTCGTCGGGGGCAGCGGAAGTGACGAAGTCGCAGAGGGCATCGGCCTGTTCACGGAAGCGGTCGACGTTGGGCACGTGGGCGTACGCGGCATAGGCGGGGCGCCAGTCGTGGAAGCGTACGGCGCCCAGGCCGCGGGCCGGCCCCTGCCGGAAGAGGAACGTGTCGTCGGCAGCGTCCATGCGGGTCGGGACGGGCTCGTACGCGGCCGGGTCCAGAAGGTGGTTCCGCATGAACTTCAGGATCAGCGCCAGGTTGACGTGGACGGTGCCCTCCAGCTTCGGCAGCCCCCGGATCTCGACGGCCGCCTGTGCGAAGTAGGTGTCCTTCTCGAAGCCCTTGGCGGCGATGACGTCCCACATCAGGTCGATGACCTTCTCGCCCTCCGTCGTCACCTTCATCTTCGTCATCGGGTTGAAGAGAAGGTAACGGCGGTCGTCGGGGCCGGCCGAGCGGAAGTAGTCGACGGCACGGTCGCTGAAGAGCTTCATGCCGACGAGGCGTACGTAGGCGTCGGTCAGCTCGCGCCGCACGTGCGGGAAGGCGGTGACGGGGCGGCCGTAGAGGATGCGGTTGTGCGCGTGGGTGACGGCCTCGTACATCGCGTGCTCGCAGATGCCGATCGAGGCGGTGCACAGGTTGAACTTGCCGACATTGACGGTGTTGAGGGCGGCGTCGAAGGCGGCGCGGCCGGTGTGGAGGACGTCCTCCGATGCCACCGGGTAATCCTCCAGGCGGAACTCGCTGACGTACTTCGACGAGTCGACGACGTTCTTGACGAGCCGGTATGCCGGGTGACGACTGTCGGCGGCGAAGAAGACGTAGCCGTCCGGGCCCTCGACGTCTGTGCGGCGGCCGAAGACGGAGACGAGTCCGGCGGCGTTGCCGTTGCCGATGTAGTACTTGGATCCGGTGGCCCGGAAACCGCCCGCGCCGTCGGGCTCCAGCAGCATGTCGGTGGAGTAGATGTCGGCGCCGTGGGCCTTCTCGGACAGGCCGAAGGCGAACACTTCGCCCTGGGAAAGGAGTTCCGCGGCGCGGGCACGGGCGGTGGCGTTGTCGCTCTGCCAGACCGGGCCGAGGCCGAGGATCGTCACCTGCCAGGCGTACCAGTAGTCGAGACCGTAGAAGCCGAGGATCTCGTTGAGGGCGGCGATGCGGGCGGTGTCCCAGCGCTTGTCCCGCTCCCCCTCTCCGGCGGCGGAGGAGGGCGTGAGGAAGGCCGCGAAAAGCCCTTCCTTGGCGGAGAAGGCGAGGAATTCGGCCAGCCAGGCCCGGGACCGGTAGTCCTCGATGAGCTGTCGCTTGCCACGCTCCTCGAACCAGTCGACGGTCGCGCGCAGCAGTCGGCGGGTCTCGGGATCGAAGTCCGCCGGGTCATAGGTGCGCGGGTTGAACAGCAGCTGGTCGGCCATGGGTACGCCTTTCGGCTGAGTGTGTGTGAGAGGGATGGTGATGCCGGGGTGTTGGAGCCGGGTGGTCCTGCCGACGTGCCGGTGGGTCGTACCGGTGGCGCGTCGTGGCGGCGCGGTCAGTGCGCGGAGCCGAGCCGGTGGAGGGTGGCGAGTACGTCGTCGAGCCAGGCGAGCATCATCCGCTCGTACGCGATGCCTCCACGCAGAACGACGTGCTGGAGTTCCCGCCCTGCGTCGGGCGGACCGGCGGCGGAGCCGGGCACCTGCGGCCCCGTGAAGTCGCGTGCCTCGCCCGTCAAGTAGCGTGCGAGGCGCTCGGTGTGCGCCTGCCTGTGGCGCTCCACCTCGCTGATCAGCTCGGCCGGGTCGTCGAAGGCGGCGCCCCGGATCTTCACGGCGAGGTCGTGGCGGACGCTCTCGGGCTCGATCGGCTCGTGCAGCCAGTCGGAGAGGGCGGCCCGTCCGAGGGTGGCGACGGAGTACTCCTTCTTGTCCGGGCGGCCCTGCTGCGGCACGTCCCGGACGTCGACCCAGCCGTCGCTCTCCATCCGCCTGAGCACGCGGTAGATCTGCTGGTGGGTGGCGGTCCAGAAGTACCCGATGGACCGCTCGAAGCGCCGGGCCAGCTCGTAACCGGAGCCGGGCTTCTCCAGCAGAGACACAAGGATCGCGTGTTCGAGCGCCATACCCCGATCCTTCTATGCAACTCGTTGCATAGACAAGCGCCACCATCCAGATGAGACGCGGCTCACCCGATGAACTCAGAGATGGCGGGCCGCTGGTGAGTCCCGCCGGTCAGCCGGAATCCGGCGAAGCGCACCGGCGGCCGGGCGCCGCCGGACACCACTGACGCGTCGTCGGACATATCCTCGCCCGGGGCGCGCCGAACGAAGGACGAAAGAGGGCGGAAACGGTGGCGGACAGAAGCAGGACCGACGCAACGGCCAACGACAGCGGCTCGCGCACGTCCGCCACGGCGACGACCGCCTCGGCCTCGCTCAGCGCGCGGGCGCGCGAGGCCGTCCTTCAACGCATCGTCGACCGGCGGTACGCGCAGGGTGCCCGTCTCGTCGAGCGGGAGGTCGCCGAGGAACTCAGCATGTCCCGCGTGCCGGTGCGCGAGGCACTGCGCGCGCTGGTCACCGAAGGGCTCCTCGAGCTTCTCCCGCACAGCGGCGTACGCGTACGCCGCCTTGAGCACGCCGACGTGGAGCACCTGTACGAGGTGTGGGAGCCGCTGGCGGTCCAGGCGTCGCGGCTCGCGGCGCGGGCTGCGGCAGCGGGCGACGCCGAGGGGCTCGCCACCCTGGAAGCGACGCTGCATCAGGCCGAGTCGGCGGCCGCGGCCGAAGAGGGGACGCAAGAGGTGGCCGCGCACACAGCGTTCCACGAGGGCGTCGTGGCCATGTCGGGCAACCCGCTTCTCACCCGCACGATGCAGCAACTGAGCTGGCAACTGCGGCTGCTCTTCGGCCTGCGGGAGGAGCCGGCGCACATGCGGGCCCAGCACGCCGAGATGTACCGGCACATCGCCGCCGGAGACGCGGAGGCCGCAGGGGCGAGCACGCTGCTGCACGTACGCGACAGCAGGGCCGTCGCCCTGCGCTCTCTCTTCGGCCACAACTGAGCTCTTTGTATACCAGAAAGGGGACCGGTGGTTCTTCGCGGTGAGATCAGGCTTCCATAAGCAGGTAATTCGGAATCTCTGATCACTACCCTTGCTGGCCTCCTCGGCCTTGGTATACAAAATAGGGAGCCGATGACCTACTCCCCCATGGAGCTCCCATGTGCGTCGAAGCCACGCCGCCGCCCTCCAGCAGGCTGACCCGCCGCGGAATCCTCGCGGGTGCGGCCGCTTTTGCCGGGACCATGGCCGCCGCCGGCTCGGCGGCGGCCGATCCCGCGAACCGTGTTCGGCCGAGGCGCTGCGCCGGGTCGTCGAGGTGAACGCCGCCCGCGGCGCGGACGTGATCAAGACGCGGGTCAACGAGCGCGCCGGGCTCCCGGAGCACCACCCGCTCGCCCAGGTGTATTCGCACGAGCAGCTCTCGGAGATCGTCGCCGCGGCCCGGCGGCGCGGCAAGGGCGTCCTGTGCCACAGCTACAGCGAGCAGGGCTGCCACGACGCCGTGACGGCCGGCATCCGCTCCCTGGAGCACGGCGCGTTCGTCGGCGAGCGCACCCTGCGCGAAATGCGCCGCAGGGGCACGTACTTCGCGCCCACCCTCACCGCTATCGCCGGCCTGGCGGAGTCCACGAACCCGGTCCTCGCCGAGCGCGGGCGCACCTACCTCCCCGTGCTGAAGCGGGCCGTCCTCGCGGCGCACGAACTCGGCGTCCCGCTCGCCGCCGGAACCGACTCGTCCGGTGGCACAGTGCGCCCGATCGGCCGGGAGGTGGAGCTGATGCGCACCGCCGGGCTGCCGGCGCACGACTCCGCACCGCCACGACCGGCGCCGCCCGCCTCCTCGGACTCGAGCGCACGGCAGGCCGTCTCGCGCGCGGCTTCGCGGGCGACGCGATCCTCGTGGACGGCGACCCGCTGGCCGACGTCACCGTGCTCAAGCAGCCGGTGAGCGGCTGCACCACGCCCTCGACGTCCAGATCGTGGCTTTCCCGCAGCACGGCGTCATCCGCACCCCGGGCACGGCGGAGCTGCTGGAGGAGGCTGCGCGTACGGGCGCCATCGACCCGATCGGCGGCATCGACCCGATCGGCTTCGACCAGGCCCTCGACGAGCAGCTCGACCTCGTCTTCGACATCGCGGACCGCCACGGCATCGGCGTGGACATCCACCTGCACGACCGTGGCGAGAAGGGAATCAAGGCCATGCGCGGCATCATCGACCGCACGCGCGCCCTGTCCCTCACCGGCAAGGTCACCGTCAGCCACGTCTTCTGCCTGCCTGGCCTGACGGATCACGAACTCAGCTCCATCGCCGCCGACTTGGGCGACCAGGACATCGCCCTCACCACGGTGGCTCCGTCCGACTCCCTGGTGCTGCCGATCGCCCGACTGCGCGAGCACGGTGTCCGGGTCGGGCTCGGCTCCGACGGCGTGCGCGACTCCTGGAGTCCGTTCGGCAACGCCGACATGCTGCATCGCGCACATCTGCTCGGGTGGGTGACGGACGTACGCCTCGATGACGAGCTGACGAACTGCTATCGCGTCGCGGCCCACGGGGGCGCGGACGTCATGGGCCTCGCGCACACGGACTTCGAGCCCGGTGCCCCGGCCGACTTCGTCCTCGTACGGGGCGAGTGCCCGCCTCAGGTCCGTCCCGGGTCGGCGATGCCGGCCGGTAGGCCGAGCACTACCGGACCGGCCGAGTGCTGCTGGCCCGCCGTAGTGAGACGTCCCGGAGGGCTGATCGCTTGTGAAGGTACTGCCGTAGCAGGCGGTGGGTGTTCTCGGTGCTGCCGCGTTGTCACGGGCTGGACGGCTCGCAGAAGTAGAACTTGAGGTCGAGGTCGGCGGCGAGCTCTGGGTGTTCGGCCATCTCGCGGCCGCGCGAGTTCTGCATTTTGTGCCAAATGCGCTTCACCTGATTCCGGTTGTAAAATGTCATCCAAAGGATGACATCTACGATGTCACCCGAACGATGACACTCGGGAGGGTTGTCCGTGACCGAAGTCGACGTGCATGCCGCACCCGAGACCTCCGCCCCACCGGCACTGCCGGTCTGCTTCCGCACTACGGCGGCGGCGCTGAAGACGATCGAGGCCGCCGTGCGTCAGGCCGGCGCGCCCGGCGCCATGGAGTCCGCCGGCGCCGCAGCCGTACCGGGAGAGGCACTGGACGCACTGCTTCTGCTGCGTAACGTACGTCGCCGACTCGCGACATGGGAGCCGTACCCCATCGAGGTCGCGCGCGAAACTGGAGCCAGCTGGGCCGACATCGCCCACCCGCTCGGCGTCAGCAGCCGTCAGGCCGCCGAACGCCGCTACCTGCGCCTGCGCACCGGCCCCGTGGGCGCCACCGGCGAACAACGGACACAGGCCACCCGCGACCGTCGGGCCGCCAGTCGCACCGTCACCGTCTGGGCGCGGGACAATGCGGCGGACCTGCGCCGGCTCGCCGGTCAGATCACCTCCCTCACCGACCTCCCCTACCGGTCCCGCGCGGCGATCGGCGACCTCAGCAACGCCCTCGGCGACGGCGACGCCGCCCGCCTCATCGAGCCGCTCGCTCACGCGCGCCCATATCTGGAGGACCGCCTCGAACTCGCCGACCGGGTGGACCGCCTTGTCCAGCAGACCGAGAGGTTGCGCAGGCGCAACAACAGGCAACGCCGCGACGTGAGCGTGGCTCCCGAGCAGGCGAGGCCGAACGCCGCACTGCAGCAGGCCAGGGAGGTGGACCATACTTGACCCTGATGCACTCAGGTTTTATCAATGAATGGGCATCAAGCATTGCCGGGAAAGGAGGCAGTGATGGCGCGGGCTGTGGGTGTTGACCTGGGAACGACGAATTCCGTGGTGTCCGTGCTCGAGGCCGGCGAGCCGACGGTCATTGCGAATGCCGAGGGCGCGCGGACCACTCCGTCGGTGGTGGCGTTCGCCAAGACAGGTGAGGTGCTCGTCGGCGAGATCGCCAAGCGGCAGGCGGTGACGAATGTCGAGCGCACCGCTCGGTCGGTCAAGCGGCACGTGGGAGAGGCGCAGTGGCGTTTCCCCGAGTCCGGCGACATCGATGGCAAGCGGTACACCGCGCAGGAGATCTCCGCGCGCGTGCTGCAGAAGCTGAAGCGGGACGCCGAAGCACATCTGGGGGAAGACGTCACCGACGCGGTGATCACCGTCCCGGCGTACTTCAACGACTCTCAGCGCACCGCGACCAAGGAGGCGGGCCGGATCGCGGGCCTGAACGTGCTGCGGATCATCAACGAGCCGACGTCCGCGGCGCTGGCCTACGGCCTGGACAAGGAGAACGACCAGACGATCCTCGTGTTCGACCTCGGTGGCGGCACCTTCGACGTATCCCTGCTGGAGATCGGCGAGGGCCTGGTGGAGGTCAAGGCGACCAACGGCGACACGCACCTCGGTGGTGACGACTGGGACCAGCAGATCGTCGACCACTTGGTGAAGCAGTTCAAAAATGGCCACGGCGTGGACTTGTCCGAGGACAAGATGGCGCTGCAGCGTCTGCGCGAGGCCGCGGAGAAGGCGAAGATCGAACTGTCGTCCGCGACCGAGACGACGATCAACCTGCCCTACATCTCGGCGTCGGCCGAGGGCGCGCTGCATCTGGAAGAGAAGCTGACGCGTGCGCAGTTCGAGCAGCTCACGGCGGCCCTGCTGGAGCGCTGCAAGGGTCCGTTCCACAATGCGGTCAAGGACGCCGGGATCAAGTTGGCGGACATCGATC
Source organism: Streptomyces sp. NPDC005181 (assembly GCF_040608395.1). NCBI lineage: Bacteria > Bacillati > Actinomycetota > Actinomycetes > Kitasatosporales > Streptomycetaceae > Streptomyces > Streptomyces sp. NPDC005181. The sequence continues at coordinate 173 of NZ_JBEXID010000083.1, read as the reverse complement.
ATGTGATCCTGGTGGGCGGTTCGACGCGGATGCCGGCAGTGACTGAGCTGGTGAAGGAGCTGACCGGCAAGGATCCGCACAAGGGTGTGAACCCGGACGAGGTCGTCGCCATCGGTGCCTCGCTCCAGGCCGGTGTCCTCAAGGGTGAGGTCAAGGACGTCCTGCTCCTCGAC
>NZ_JBEXID010000082.1:0-29458 GCF_040608395.1 Streptomyces sp. NPDC005181 | reverse complement strand
GGAGCGGCATTAATCACTTCTATTTGGTGTGCTTGGGTTATCAGCGTGTGGCATTACGCGACCGGGGCGCCCAGCACTACTGCGGCGGGGGGGGGGGGGGGGGGGGGGGGGGGGGGGGGGAACCGGGTGGACTCGAAGGTGTTGTGGGTCAGTCGCGGGAGCCCGGGATGACCAGGCCTGATTCGTAGGCTGTTACTACCGCTTGGGTTCGGTCGCGCAGGGCCAGTTTGGTCAGGATTCGGCTGACGTGTGTTTTTACCGTCTCCTCCGTGATCAGCAGGCGCCTCGCGACCTCCGGGTTGGACAGGCCCTCCGCCACCAGGCGCAGGACCTCGGTCTCCCGGGGCGTGAGTGCGGCGAGCGTTGCCGGGGGTGCGGGGTTCGGCCTGTGGTGCCGGCCGGCGAATTCGCTGATCAGGCGGCGGGTGACCGTCGGCGCCGGCAGGGCCTGGCCGGCCTCCGCACAGTGCCGTGGGCCGGGCTGGGGGTGCTTGCGGGATGGGCGGTGGCCGCGCTGCTCGGAGGCGGGCTGGCACTCAGGCTGCGGGACGTGTGAACCCCGGCGTCCTTCCGGCTACGCCACCTCGCGTGCTGCCGGGGCCCGGCGGCAGCGGCCGGCCGCGGACGCTGCCAGTCGGCCCAGCGCCTCCTGCTTCCCGCAGGGATACGCGCCGAGTGCCGTCTGGCGCGCCACGATCCGTCGTTCCGCCCGCATCAGACGCCATCCCCGCCGCAGCAGGAACGGCACCGACTTCCGGCCCTCGCGCAGATCCCGCAGCAGTCTGCGCCGGAATGTCGTCGTCGGGCGGCCGCGCAGGCACAGGGCGTCCGCCAGGACACCCAGGTCCTGGCACCGCTCCACTATCTCCGCCGCGAAGACGCCCTCGGCCACGAACAGCGGCGTGCGCTCGATGTGGAGTGCCCCGCGGTCGACCCGGGAGCTGGTGGAGATGTCGTACACCGGGACGTCGGTACGTCCCGTGCGGCACAGCTCCGTGATGGCGGCGACCGCGGCGTCCGCGTCCCAGGACTGCACGGAGTCCCAGTCGATGTCCGAACTGCCCGGGACCAGCGGCAGCGTGGGGTCGTCGCCCTCCTTGTAGAAGTCGTCCAGGCGCAGCACCGGAAGGTCGGTGCGGGCGGCCAGGGAGGACTTGCCGGAGCCGGAGGGGCCCGCGAGCAGCACGACGCGGGTCGGGATCGGTTGGGAACTCACGGGACACCAGTGTGGGGCATCGACCCGCGCAGGGAACCCCCCGGTGCCCGTGTTGGTATCCAGCATCACACCTCAACTACGCTACGTGCCCAGATGATTACTCGATCGGTACGATCAGGTGGGAACTCCATGGCACGTCATGCACTTTCCAGGTCCCGGCGCCGTGCGCTGCTGCGCGCAGGTCTGACCGTCACCGCGGTGGGCGCCGCGCTCGGTGCGGGGGGTGCGGCGGCTCAGGCGGCGCCGCTGCCCGTCGCGCCGGCCTCGGGCGCCGACAGCAGCCTCGGTGCGGTCGGCGGGGCGACCGGCGGTGCGGTGACCGGGGCGCTCGGGAACGCGGTCTCGCCCGTCACGCAGTTGCAGCTCGACCCGCTGGCCAACACGGGCGTGGACCCGCTGGCCAACGGGGTGGGCACGCAGGTCGCCGACTTCAAGCCGCTCTCCACGGGCGTCGCCACCGATCCGCTGACCAGCGGCGCCGCACTGAAGGACCTGCCGGTGGTGGGGCAGGTCACGGGGCTGCTGCACGGCTGATCCCGGCGCACAGGGCTGCGGCCCGCCTCTCCGCAGTGTTCCGGAGGGGCTGGCCGCAGCCGCGTCGGTCAGTAGGAGGAACCCGAGACGCCGAGCGCGCCCGTGGGGTGCCAGACCGTCTTGGTCTCCAGGAAGGCCGTCAGGCGGTGGGTGCCCGGGTCGGCCGACCAGTCGTCTCCGTCCACAGCCTGTGGACGAGCGGCGCCCTGCGCCTCCTTCTCGGGGCGGTGGCGGGTGACGGGTGGGCGGAAAACTCGCTTCAGGTTGTCCGCCGCCGCGATCTCCAGATCCTTCGCCAGTTCGGCGTCGGCGCCCGTGAGGTCGATCGCGTTGACGTCCTGGTGGGCGGCGAGCGGGGCCGCGAGCTCCGCCGTCTTCCCGGACAGGATGTTCACCACACCGCCCGGCAGGTCGGAGGTGGCCAGCACCTCGCCCAGGGACAGCGCCGGCAGCGGGGCGTCGGCGGACGCGATGACGACGGCCGTGTTACCGGTCGCGATCACCGGGGCGACGACCGAGACCAGCCCCAGGAACGACGACTCCTGCGGCGCGACGACCGTGACCACACCGGTCGGCTCAGGCGTGGACAGGTTGAAGAAGGGGCCCGCGACCGGGTTCGCCCCGCCCACGATCTGGCCGATCTTGTCGGTCCACCCCGCGTACCAGACCCAGCGGTCGATCGCCGCGTCCACGACGGCTGCCGCCTTGGACTTCGACAGCCCCTCCGCGTCCGCCACCTCGCGTACGAACTGGTCCTTGCGGCCCTCCAGCATCTCCGCGATGCGGTAGAGGATCTGGCCGCGGTTGTACGCCGTCGCGCCCGACCAGCCGCCGAATGCCTTGCGGGCGGCCACGACCGCGTCACGCGCGTCCTTGCGGGACGACTGCGGGGCGTTCGCCAGCCACTTGCCCTTGGAGTCCGTCACCTCGTACACCCGGCCGCTCTCGGAGCGAGGGAACTTGCCCCCGACGTACAGCTTGTAGGTCTTGAAGACAGTGAGTCGGTCAGTGCGCTCAGACATCGAGGTACGCCTCCAGGCCGTGACGGCCGCCTTCGCGGCCGAAGCCCGATTCCTTGTAGCCGCCGAACGGCGAGGTCGGGTCGAACTTGTTGAACGTGTTGGCCCAGACGACGCCCGCGCGGAGCTTGTTCGCCACCGCGAGGATGCGGGAGCCCTTCTCCGTCCAGATGCCGGCCGACAGGCCGTACTGGCTGTTGTTGGCCTTGGCGACCGCCTCGTCCGGCGTACGGAACGACAGGACGGACAGCACCGGTCCGAAGATCTCGTCGCGGGCGATGGTGTGCGCCTGGGTGACGTTCGTGAACAGCGTCGGGGCGAACCAGTAGCCGGACGAAGGGAGCTCGCAGGGGGCCGACCAGCGTTCGGCGCCCTCCGCCTCGCCCGTCTCGACCAGCGCCGTGATCCGGGAGAGCTGTTCCTGGGAGTTGATCGCGCCGATGTCGGTGTTCTTGTCCAGCGGGTCGCCGAGGCGCAGCGTGGACAGCCGGCGCTTCAGGGAGTCCAGCAGCTCGTCCTGGACCGACTCCTGGACGAGGAGGCGTGAGCCCGCGCAGCAGACCTGGCCCTGGTTGAAGAAGATGCCGGTGACGATGCCCTCGACGGCCTGGTCGATCGGGGCGTCGTCGAAGACGATGTTCGCGCCCTTGCCGCCCAGCTCCAGGGTGACCTTCTTGTCCGTGCCCGCGACCTGGCGGGCGATGGCCTTGCCGACCGCGGTCGAGCCGGTGAAGGCGACCTTGTTGACGTCCGGGTGCTCGACGAGGGCCGCGCCCGCGTCCCCGTACCCGGTGAGGATGTTCACGACGCCCTTCGGCAGGCCCGCCTGGCGGCAGATGTCCGCGAAGAACAGCGCGGAGAGTGGGGTCGTCTCGGCGGGCTTCAGAACCACCGTGTTGCCGGTGGCGAGCGCCGGGGCGATCTTCCAGGCCAGCATCAGCAGCGGGAAGTTCCACGGGATGATCTGGCCCGCGACGCCGAGCGGCCGGGGGTTCGCGCCGTAGCCGGCGTGGTCGAGCTTGTCGGCCCAGCCCGCGTAGTAGAAGAAGTGCGCCGCGACGAGCGGAAGGTCCGCGTCGCGGGTCTCCTTGATCGGCTTGCCGTTGTCGAGGGTCTCGAGAACGGCGAGCTCGCGGCTGCGCTCCTGGATGATCCGGGCGATCCGGAAGAGGTACTTGGCGCGCTCGGAGCCGGGCAGCGCCGACCACTTCTCGAACGCCTTGCGGGCCGCCTGCACGGCCCGGTCGACGTCCGCGGCGCCGGCCTGCGCGACCTCGGAGAGGACCTCCTCGGACGACGGGGAGACCGTCTTGAAGACCTTGCCGTCGGCCGCGTCGGTGAACTCACCGTCGATGAACAGCCCGTACGACGGCGCGATGTCGACGACCGACCGCGACTCGGGGGCGGGTGCGTACTCGAATGCAGATGCCATGGGGATCAGTCCACCGTCACGTAATCGGGGCCGGAGTAACGGCCGGTGCTGAGCTTCTGACGCTGCATCAGCAGATCGTTCAGCAGGCTGGAGGCGCCGAAGCGGAACCAGTGGTTGTCCAGCCAGTCCTCGCCGACCGTCTCGTTGACCAGGACGAGAAACTTGATCGCGTCCTTCGAGGTGCGGATGCCGCCGGCCGGCTTCACACCGATCTGCACACCGGTCTGCTCCCGGAAGTCGCGCACGGCCTCCAGCATCAGCAGCGTGTTCGCGGGCGTGGCGTTCGTCCCGACCTTGCCGGTCGACGTCTTGATGAAGTCCGCGCCCGCCAGCATCCCGAGCCAGGAGGCGCGGCGGATGTTGTCGTACGTGGACAGCTCGCCGGTCTCGAAGATGACCTTGAGGCGGGCATCGGTGCCGTCGGCACGGGCGCACTCGGCCTTCACGGCGAGGATCTCCTCGTACACCTTGAGATAACGGCCGGAGAGGAAGGCCCCCCGGTCGATCACCATGTCGATCTCGTCGGCCCCGGCGGCCACGGCGTCGCGGACATCCGCGAGCTTGACGGCGAGCGCGGCGCGCCCGGCCGGGAAGGCCGTCGCGACGGACGCCACCTTCACGCCGGAACCGGCCAGCGCGGTGACGGCCGTCGCCGCCATGTCGGGGTAGACGCAGACCGCGGCGGTATGCGGGGTCGTGCGGTCGGTCGGGTCGGGGTTGACGGCCTTGGCGGCGAGAGCCCGGACCTTGCCCGGGGTGTCCGCGCCTTCCAGCGTCGTCAGGTCGATCATCGAGATGGCCAGGTCGATCGCGTACGCCTTGGCCGTCGTCTTGATCGAACGGGTACCGAGGGACGCGGCGCGCGCTTCGAGGCCGACGGTGTCGACACCGGGCAGCCCGTGCAGGAAGCGGCGCAGCGCGCTGTCGGACGCGGTCGCGTCGGAGAGGGGGGTACCTCCCACGCGTTCGGCCGTGGTGGAGGGTGCAGTGGTGGGCATGGTCACCAGGGGAGCATATCTACGCGCGTAGCGGCCTGTACAGGGGGGCCCGGGTTCCGGGTTTGCGCGGGCACCCGAACGGTGGGTGGGCGCCCGCTCCGGCGAGGCCCCCGGGCATCAGGCAGAATCGGGCCCATGACGAGCCCCACGCCCCCTGCCGAGCCGACCTATGCCGACCGGACGTTCCGGTCGCCCGCCGGGCTGGTGGGCGGTGTGCTGCTGCTCCTGCTCGTCGGGTGGATCGGCGGCGACGCCGTGTTCCGGGGCGGCGGCCGGGTGCCGTGGCTGGCGCTGGCCGGGCTGGTGACGAGCGTGCCGCTGATCGTGGCGTTCACGCTGCGGCCGGCGGTGTTCGCGAACGACCGGCGCATCCGGATCCGTAACCCGTTCCGTACGATCACGGCGCCGTGGACGGCGGTCGCGGATGTGCGGGCCGGGTACTCCAGCGAGCTGTTCACGCAGGACGGCGAGAAGTTCCAGCTGTGGGCCGTTCCGGTGTCGCTGCGCCAGCGGAAGAAGGCGTCGCGGCAGCAGACGCGGAAGGCGCAGGACGATCCGTACGGGCGGACGTCGGTGCATGCGGATGTGCGGAACGCGAATGCGCGGATCGGCGGGGCCGACCATACGGTGCGGGACCTGCGGGAGATGGCCGAGCGGGCGGGGGACGGCGGCGCCGACGGCGCCGGGGCGGTTGTTGTCCGGTGGGCGTACGAGGTGATTGCACCGGCGGTCGCGGGTGCGGTGGCGCTTGTCGTGCTGTTCGTGGTGGGCTGAGCGCGCAGGCTGCGCGGCTGCTGCCGCGCCCTGACCTCGGTCTCCCCCATGGCCTCAAAGGCCTGGGAGATGTTGCTCCGGTCCTGCGTGGGACCGGACACCGGCTTCACGTACCTGCTGTGTGAATGGCGACGCCCGGTCCCGCTCCCGCTCCCGCTCAGATGCCGGCGGCCGCCGACAGATCCCGCTTGATCCCGGAGAGCAGCTCGGCACCCTTCGCGCGGGCGGCGGGCAGCCCGTCCGCCGAACCGACCGGCACCACGACCTCCAGATAGCACTTCAGCTTCGGCTCGGTGCCGCTCGGGCGGACGATCACCCGGGCGCCGTCGAGGTGGTAGCGCAGCCCGTCGGTGGGCGGCAGCTGCTCCGTGCCCTCCGACAGGTCCTCGGCCGAGGTGACGGCGAGGCCCGCGAGCGCGGTCGGCGGGGTGTCGCGCAGCCGCCGCATGGCGTCCGCGATGACCGACAGGTCCCCCACCCGGACCGACAGCTGGTCGGTGGCGTGCAGCCCGTGCTCGACCGCGATGTCGTCGAGGAGATCGAGGAGCGTACGGCCCTGTTCCTTGAGCACGGAGGTCAGCTCGGCGACGAGCAGGGCAGCCGTGATGCCGTCCTTGTCGCGTACGCCGTCGGGGTCGACGCAGTAGCCGAGCGCCTCCTCGTACCCGTACCGCAGGCCGTCGACGCGGGCGATCCACTTGAAGCCGGTCAGCGTCTCCTCGTAGCCGTTGCCCGCCTTCGCGGCGATCCGGCCGAGCAGCGACGACGACACGATCGACTCGGCGAAGACGCCGGTGGCACCGCGGGCGACCAGATGCGCGGCGAGCAGCGCGCCCACCTCGTCGCCGCGCAGCATGCGCCAGCCGCCGTCCACGGTGGCGTCCGGCACGGCCACGGCGCAACGGTCGGCGTCCGGGTCGTTGGCGATGACGATGTCCGGGTTCGCGCGCCGGGCGGTGGCGAAGGCGAGATCCATCGCGCCGGGCTCTTCCGGGTTGGGGAAGGCGACGGTGGGGAACGCCGGGTCGGGCTCGGCCTGCTCGGCGACGAGCACGGGCGCGGGGAACCCGGCGCGGGCGAAGGCGGCGGTCAGGACGGATGTGCCGACGCCGTGCATGGCGGTGTACACGACCTGGGCGGTCCGCGGGGACCCGGCCGTGTCCAGCACCGCGTCCGTACGGGCCAGATAGGCGTCCAGGACCTCGTCGCCGAGGATCTCCCAGCCGCTCTCCGGCCGGTCGACGCCGGCCAGCGGGCCGACCGCGGCGATCGCATCGGCGATCTCGCCGTCCGCCGGGGGCACGATCTGCGAGCCGTCCCCGAGGTAGACCTTGTAGCCGTTGTCGCGCGGCGGGTTGTGACTGGCGGTCACCTCGACGCCGGCGACGGCGCCCAGGTGCCTTATGGCGTACGCCAGGACAGGGGTGGGCAGCGGGCGGGGGAGGACCGCTGCCCGCAGGCCCGCGCCCGTCATCACGGCCGCGGTGTCGCGGGCGAAGTCGGCGGACTTGTAGCGGGCGTCGTACCCGATGACGACCAGGCCGCCGGTCTGCCCCTTCGCGTTCAGATACGCGGCCAGGCCGGCGGCGGCACGGATGACGACGGACCGGTTCATCCGCAACGGCCCGGCCCCCAGCTCACCGCGGAGCCCGGCGGTACCGAACTGCAGCGTGCCGGCGAACCGTGCCGCGAGTGCGTCGAGGTCCTCGGCGTCGATGAGCTTGGCGAGCTCGTCGCGGGTCTCGGGGTCGGGGTCCTCGGCGAGCCAGGTCCTGGCCTGCGCGATGAGGTCCTGCTGCACGGTGTCCGCCTTTCGGGGGTGGGGTGGGTTACGGGGGCGCTGCCCCCGGACCCCCGCTCCTCAGTCGCCGGAGGGGCTTACTTTTTCAGCCTCGCCGGCGTTTGAGGCGCGGGGCCTGGGGCGGAGCCTCAGTTCGGGAAGGGGCGGGCAGGGGAAACCGCCTGCCGCAGGTGCGACGCCCGCTCAGATGCGGTCCAGCACCCGCGCCAGCAGCGACCCCATCCGGGTCGCCGAGTCCCGTCCCGCCTGCAGCACCTCTTCATGGTTCAGCGGCTCCCCGCTCAACCCGGCAGCCAGATTCGTGACGAGCGAAATACCCAGCACCTCCGCCCCGGCCTCCCGCGCGGCAATCGCCTCGAGCACGGTCGACATGCCCACCAGGTCGCCGCCCATGACCCGCACCATGTTGATCTCGGCCGGAGTCTCGTAGTGCGGGCCGGGGAACTGCACGTACACGCCCTCTTCGAGCGTCTCGTCGATCTCCTTGCACAGTGCGCGCAGCCGCGGCGAGTACAGGTCGGTCAGGTCGACGAAGTTGGCCCCGATGATCGGCGAGGCCGCGGTCAGATTGATGTGGTCGCTGATCAGGACCGGCTGCCCGGGGCGCATACCCTCGCGCAGACCGCCGCAGCCGTTCGTCAGGACGACCGTCTTGCAGCCCGCGGCGACGGCGGTACGGACGCCGTGTGCGACGGCGGCGACGCCTCGGCCCTCGTAGAAGTGCGTGCGGCCGAGGAAGACCAGGGCGCGCTTGTCGCCGATCCGGTACGAGCGGATCGTGCCGCCGTGCCCCTCGACGGCCGGCGCCGGGAAGCCGGGCAGTTCGGTCACCGGGAACTCGGCCTCCGGTGCGCCGAGCGCGTCGCCCGCAGGTGCCCAGCCGGAACCCATCACGAGCGCGACGTCGTGGGTCTCGGTGCCGGTCAGCTCGCGCAGTCGGGCGGCGGCGTCGGCAGCGGCGGCGTGCGGGTCGCCCTGGATGTTGTCCGGAATAACAGATGCGTTCACGCGGATGAGCGTAACCGGTGAATCCCTACGCGCGTAGATGCCCCTGCGGAGAGTCTCCACACGGCTCTTCGTACTTTCACACAAAATGCGGGGAGAGCATGCGGCTCAGCAGGGGCGCTTGCGCAGCTCCATCACGTAGTCGTGCGGCGCGCCCGCCGATTCGGCGGCGTCCGCCACCTCGCCCAGATACCGGGCGGACGGCAGCCCGCCCTCGTACGCGTTCAGCACGTACATCCAGGCCGGCTCCTCGCCGTCCAGGGTGTGCACCCGCACCCGCATCCGCCGGTAGATGTCGAGGCCGACACCCTCCCACCGGTCCATGGAGTCCTCGTCCATCGGCGCCAGGTCGTACAGCGCCACGAAGACCTGCGAACGCGGCGCCTCCACGACGGTGGCCAGCGCGCCTTCCCAGCCCATCTGCTCCCCGCCGAAGGTCAGCCGCCAGCCGTTGAGCCAGCCGGTGCCGCGCAGCGGGGAATGCGGTGCGCGGCGGGTCATCAGCCGCGCGTCGAGGTTGCCGGCGTACGCGGCGTAGAGCGACATGGGATCGAGGGTACGGGAGGCGGCCCTGCGAGCGGCGATTCCTGTGACGAAGTCCCCGGCGAGGGGCCTGCCGGGGACCGGGCCGAGGGCTCCGCCGACGGCTCATCCGGGGGCCCCGCTCCCGTATGGAGGGCCCCGGGGCGAAGCATCTTGGCGCGTGCGGGACAATGGAGTACGTACTGCATTCCCCCGGGGTGATCCCCCGGACCCCCGGCCGGGGCGGCAGACGGCCGCGGGATGACATACGCGAGGCGGACTTTTCGTGACCCGGATCGTGATCATCGGCGGCGGACCCGGCGGGTACGAGGCGGCATTGGTGGGCGCCCAGCTCGGCGCGGAGGTGACCGTCGTCGACTGTGACGGCCTCGGCGGCGCGTCGGTGCTCACCGACTGCGTGCCCTCGAAGACCCTGATCGCGACGGCAGAGGTGATGACCACCTTCGACTCTTCGTACGAGGAGTTGGGGATCATCGTCGCCGACGACACGCCGCACATCGAGCAGGCGGCGCGGGTGGTCGGCGTCGACCTCGGCAAGGTCAACCGACGGGTGAAGCGCCTGGCGCTCGCCCAGTCCCACGACATCACCGCCTCCGTCACCCGTGCGGGTGCACGGGTGATGCGCGGCCGGGGCAGGCTGGTAGGCCTCCAGGCCGCCGACGGCTCCCGCAAGGTCGTCGTGACCGCGGCCGACGGCACGGAGGAGACGCTCACCGCCGACGCCGTGCTGATCGCGACCGGCGGCCATCCCCGGGAGATCCCTGACGCGCTCCCCGACGGCGAGCGCATTCTGAACTGGACCCAGGTTTACGACCTCGACGAGCTCCCCGAGGAGCTCATCGTGGTCGGCTCCGGTGTCACCGGTGCCGAGTTCGCCGGCGCCTACCAGGCGCTGGGCTCGCGCGTCACCCTCGTCTCGTCCCGCGACCGGGTGCTGCCCGGCGAGGACCCGGACGCGGCCGCCGTTCTGGAGGACGTCTTCCGGCGCCGCGGCATGAACGTCATGGCCCGCTCGCGCGCGCAGGCGGCGAAGAGGGTCGGCGACCGGGTCGAGGTCACGCTCTCCGACGGCCGCGTGATCACCGGTTCGCACTGTCTGATGGCGGTCGGAGCGATCCCGAACAGCGCGGGCATGGGCCTGGAGGAGGCCGGGGTCCGACTCAAGGAGTCCGGCCACATCTGGACCGACAAGGTCTCCCGCACCAGCGCCCCCGGGGTGTACGCGGCCGGTGACGTCACCGGCATCTTCGCGCTCGCCTCGGTCGCCGCGATGCAGGGCCGGATCGCGATGTACCACTTCCTCGGTGACGCGGTCGCCCCGCTGAACCTGAAGACGGTCTCCTCGAACGTCTTCACCGACCCGGAGATCGCCACCGTCGGCTACACCCAGGCGGACGTCGACTCGGGTGCGATCGACGCGCGCGTGGTGAAGCTGCCGCTGCTGCGCAACCCGCGGGCCAAGATGCAGGGCATCCGGGACGGCTTCGTCAAGATGCTCTGCCGGCCCGGCACCGGCATCGTGGTCGGCGGCTGTGTCGTCGCGCCGCGGGCCAGCGAGCTGATCCACCCCATTTCGATCGCGGTCGACAACAATCTGACGGTGGAACAGATCGCAAACGCTTTCACCGTGTACCCGTCCCTGTCGGGATCGATCGCGGAAGTGGCACGGCAGTTGCACACCCGGAAGCGCGCCGGCGAGGCATAGGAAACCCGGCATTCTCCGGCAACCCCAGCCAACTCAGGCGGGCGGGATGCCGGTGTCCGGTCAGTAGGGAACAACAAGGGGCCGCCTATACCACTTGGCGGCCTCTTGTATGTACAACTTCTGCTTTTCGGCGCAAACTGCTGAAAACCCTCGCCCGGTCACGTTACTGTCAGTTTCGTGTTCGCTGCAGAACGTCGTCAGTTGATCCTCGAAATGGTGCGCGCCAACGGGGCAGTATCGCTCCGCGAGCTCGCCCGCGTCGTCCAGACCTCCGAAGTGACCGTACGGCGGGACGTGCGGGCACTGGAGGCAGAAGGACTCCTCGACCGCCGGCACGGCGGTGCGGTACTGCCGGGCGGTTTTACGCGGGAGTCCGGCTTTCCGCAGAAATCCCATCTCGCCACCGCCGAGAAGACAGCCATCGCCGACCTGGCCGCGGGCCTCGTCGAAGAGGGCGAGGCCATCGTCGTCGGTGCCGGTACGACCACGCAGGAGCTGGCCCGTCGGCTCGCGCGGATCCCCGGCCTGACCGTCGTCACCAACTCTCTGCTGGTCGCCCAGGCGTTGGCCCATGCCAACCGGGTGGAAGTGGTGATGACCGGTGGCACCCTGCGCGGCTCCAACTACGCCCTGGTGGGCAGTGGTGCGGAACAGTCGCTCCAGGGCCTGCGGGTGTCGCGCGCGTTCCTGTCCGGGAGCGGGCTCACCGCGGAGCGCGGGCTGTCCACGTCCAACATGCTCTCGGCGAGCGTGGACCGGGCGTTGGTGCAGGCCGCCGCGGAGGTGGTGGTCCTCGCGGACCACACCAAGCTCGGCTCCGACACCATGTTCCAGACGGTGCCGACGGACCTGATCACCCGCCTGGTGACGGACGAACCCCCGGGCCACGACGACCGGGCCGCGACCGAACTGCAGGCCCTGGCGGACCAGGGCGTACAGATCGCGGTGGCCGGTGCGGGGACGGGCCCCGCCGGAGCGGACTCCCTCTCTCCGGGCCGCCAGGCTCGCCGGGAGATGCCACTTCCCGGCCAGCGTCGCACGCATGGCGGACCCGGTCCGCAACTGCGCAGTGCGGCCGCCTCCTTGACGGACCAGTCCCCGGGCGACCGCGCCCGCGTGGCGGACCTGCGCCGCCGCTAGGGGCGCCGCTGGACCCCGCTCTCACGTGCCGGACGGGCTGAAGGACGCCCTGAAGCGCCGGGCGGGCTCGGTCTTGCCGGGCACCCATGTCCATGAGGCCACGGGGGAGTTCGAGGAACGGGGGTCCGGGGGCGGAGCCCCCGGTTTGGGACCCCTCAGCCCCCGGCAGCCCGCGGCCCTTTCAGCCCCTGCAGCGTCAACGTCAGCAGGCGGCCTGCCAACGCCGGGTCCTCCGGCGCCTGCTCCGCCGCCAATGCAATCGCATTCGTCAGCTGCATCAAGTCACCGATCGACACGTCCGCCCGCACCGTGCCACTCGCCTGCGCCCGGGCCAGCAGCCGCGCCCCCGCCTCGCGCAGCGGGACATTGCAGTCGGACAGCGCCGAAGTCTCGTCCCGCGACGTCGACATGAGCGCCTGCGCGACCCCCCGGTACTCACCCGCGTGGGTGATGATTGCACCCAGCCACTCCACCAGACCGCTGCACGGATTCTCCGCCTCCGCCAACTCGTGGGAGCGGGTGAGGAGCGAGCCCAGGGCCTCCTGGAAGACCGCGCTCATCAGCGCGTGCCGGTTCGGGAAGTGCCGGTACAGCGTGCCGATCCCCACGCCTGCCCGGCGCGCGATGTCCTCCAGCGACGCGTCCGTGCCGTGCTCCGCGAACGCCGTACGGGCTTCGCCGAGCAGCCGGTCGTAGTTGCGGCGCGCGTCGGCGCGCATGGGCCGGCCCGGCGTCTGTGCCGTGCTCATCGCCATTGCGCAGTCCTCCCTTTTTCCGCCCCCGGGTCCAGGATGCCATTGCACAACCGGAGGATTCCTCCTCCTGCCGGGCCGCCGAACGGCCGAGGCCCCTGCGGAGTCTGTCGTACGACTCCGCAGGGGCCTCGCCGGAACACTTCGCGCGCGCGATCAGTCCTTGATCTCGCAGATGACGGCGCCTGACGAGACCGAGCTGCCGACCTCCGCGGCGAGGCCCTTCACCGTGCCGGCGCGGTGTGCGTTGAGGGGCTGTTCCATCTTCATGGCCTCCAGGACGACGATCAGGTCGCCTTCCTGGACCTCCTGGCCCTCCTCGACGGAGATCTTGACGATCGTGCCCTGCATCGGGGAGGCGAGGGTGTCGCCGGAGATCGCGGAGCCGGTCTTCTTCGCCGCGCGCCGCTTGGGCTTGGCACCCGCAGCGAGTCCCGTACGGGCCAGGCTCATGCCCAGCGACGACGGCAGGGAGACCTCGAGACGCTTTCCGCCGACCTCGACGACGACCGTCTCGCGGCCGGTCTCTTCCTCCGCCTCCACGTCGGCGGGGGCGGCGAAGGGCTTGATCTCGTTGACGAATTCGGTCTCGATCCAGCGGGTGTGGATACGGAACGGGTCGCTGGTGAACGCCGGGTCGGTGACGACCGCACGGTGGAACGGGATCGCGGTGGCCATGCCCTCGACGTTGAACTCGGCCAGCGCACGCGCCGCCCGCTGCAACGCCTGCTCACGGGTCGCGCCGGTCACGATGAGCTTCGCCAGCAGCGAGTCCCAGGCGGGGCCGATGACGGAACCGGACTCCACGCCCGCGTCGAGGCGGACACCGGGGCCGGTCGGCGGGGCGAACGTGGTCACCGTGCCCGGGGCGGGCAGGAACCCGCGGCCCGGGTCCTCGCCGTTGATCCGGAACTCGAAGGAGTGCCCGCGTACCGCGGGGTCGTCGTACCCGAGCTTCTCGCCGTCCGCGATGCGGAACATCTCGCGTACGAGGTCGAGGCCGGTGACCTCCTCGGTGACCGGGTGCTCGACCTGCAGGCGGGTGTTGACCTCCAGGAACGAGATCGTGCCGTCCACACCGACGAGGAACTCCACGGTGCCCGCACCGACGTACCCGGCCTCCTTCAGGATGGCCTTCGACGCCGCGTACAGCTCCGCGTTCTGCGCCTCGGACAGGAACGGCGCAGGGGCTTCCTCGACGAGCTTCTGGTGGCGGCGCTGCAGCGAGCAGTCACGCGTCGACACGACCACCACATTGCCGTGGGAGTCGGCCAGGCACTGCGTCTCCACATGTCGCGGCTTGTCGAGGTAGCGCTCCACGAAGCACTCCCCGCGGCCGAACGCGGCGACGGCCTCACGGACCGCGGAGTCGTAGAGCTCCGGGATCTCCTCCAGCGTCCGCGCGACCTTCAGACCACGCCCGCCACCACCGAACGCCGCCTTGATCGCGATCGGCAGCCCGTGCTCCTTCGCGAACGCCACGACCTCCGCCGAACCCGACACCGGGTCCGCGGTACCGGCGACCAGCGGGGCACCCGCACGCTGCGCGATGTGGCGGGCGGCGACCTTGTCACCCAGATCGCGGATCGCCTGCGGCGGCGGGCCGATCCACGTCAGCCCCGCATCCAGCACGGCCTGGGCGAACTCGGCGTTCTCCGACAGGAACCCGTACCCCGGGTGGATCGCGTCCGCCCCCGAGTCCTTGGCAGCCTGCAGCACCTTGGCCATGTCCAGATAGCTGGCGGCCGGGGTGTCACCGCCCAGAGCGAATGCCTCGTCGGCCGCACGCACATGCAGAGCGTCCCGGTCCGGGTCCGCGTAGACCGCCACGCTCCCGATCCCGGCATCCCGGCACGCCCGAGCAACACGGACAGCAATTTCGCCACGGTTGGCGATGAGCACCTTGCGCACGATGGCTCCCTCCTTGAAACAAGCTGAGTTTAGGGACTACCGACACGGCCTTACGACCCGTCCCCATTGGTGAGCTTGCCCACACGGAGCGTGATTCGAGGCTTGCTCGAGGCGCGAAATCCCTTGTGGCACCACGGTACGCCGGGATTCATGACCGCACAGTAGCCACGAGGTGTGGCCCAGGTCTCTGTCCGATCGAGGGGCGCCTGCCGGTGTTTCTTTGTGGAGAACCTACTAGCGAGTGAGTGTTTCTTTGCTCGACGCACTAGGGGCGCGACAAGTGGCGTGCGTAAGCAGTGCGTGCGGAGGCCGTGAGGGTGGAGTGGGACGAGTGAACGTGGTCAGAACCCTTGTCCGAATGATTACCCGTTAGTAGGGTCCGCGCTATCGCACGTACTACAGGTAACAGGGGGTGAGCGCCGTGGTGCGCAGACCGGTGGCGTTCGTGGCCGCGCTCGTGCTGTTCGGGGAAGCCGCAGGCATGGTGCTCGTCAACGGCATCATGGCCACGGTGGTCGACAACCAGGAGATGTCACTCGCCGGGCTGGATCCGGCCGCCATGTCCGCCGGGGCGTGGGTGATGGGCGGTGTCGCCGGGGTGTATCTGCTGCTGTGCGGCCTGGTCCTGCTGCTGACGGGCATCCGCGACCGGGCTCCCGGGCGTGTCGGCCGGCCCGCTCTGATCAGCTGCGCCGTCGTGCACGGGGTGCTGGGCGCGCTGACGGTGGGCCTGATCGGCTGGGCCGCCTTCGTGTTCATGATGGTCGTGCTCGGCCTGATCGTGCTCACGCTGGTTGCGTACGGGAAGGAGAGCGGCACCGGTAGTCCGAACGAGAACGGTGGCGGCGCCGATGAGGGTGCCCCGGCGCCCGCGTAACCCGTTCGTGGGTATCAGACCCAGAAGTCGGTGACCGAGAATCCCAGTTCGCCGAGGAGTCGGCGCAGCAGCGGCAGTGAGAGCCCGATGACGTTTCCGTGGTCGCCCTCGATGGAGTCGACGAACGGCGCCGAGCGGCCGTCCAGCGTGAAGGCGCCCGCGACATGGAGGGGCTCGCCCGAGGCGACGTAGGCGGCGATCTCGGCGTCCGTCGGTTCGCCGAAACGGACGACGGTGGACGCGGTCGCGGAGGCCGTGCGCCCGGTCGCGGTGTCGATCAGGCTGTGGCCGGTCTGCAGGATGCCGGCCCGGCCGCGCATGGACTTCCAGCGGGCGGTCGCCTCTTCGCTGTCGGCCGGCTTGCCGAGCGCCTCGCCGTCGAGTTCCAGGACCGAGTCGCATCCGATGACCAGCGCGCCAGCGACCGCGGGGCGGGCGGCCACGGCGGCGGCCTTGGCCTCGGCGAGCACGAGCGCCAGCTCGGCCGGTGTCGGGGCGGACAGCGCGTCCTCGTCCACACCGCTGACGATTGCCTCCGGCGCGAACCCGGCCTGGCGCAGCAGGCTGAGGCGGGCGGGTGAGGCGGAGGCGAGTACGAGACGTCGCTGATCAGTCATACCGGCCATCGTAGAAGGGCCCGGCGCGCCGCCGGACCACGCGTCCGAGGGACGGGCGGATGCCGGGCGGCGCCTCAGCGCGTGCCCAGCACGAACATCGCGACCACCATGGCGAGCGCAAGCACCAGCCCCACGCGCCGCATCATGTCCTGGGCGTCGCGCAGCTCTTCGGGGGGCTTGTTCTCGGGATCGGACCACAGCATGGTCCCGATCCTGCTGCGACCGCCGCCACGGCGCCTGAGTACGCATACTCAGCCGCCCTGATGCGTATGGACCGGATCGCTGCGCGGCGACACGGCGGAGGCCCGGACCCACCAGGGGTTCCGGGCCTCCGAGGACACCGTGCGAACGAACGGCCGAGCGCTAAACGGGCCAGTACGTCCTCGCCCAGGACCGCGGGCCCGGCCGAGGCCGGTCGCGCCGGGCGATACGGCCCGGGTCGGACCACTGTTCGGGCAACGCGGGCGCGCCGGACGACACAGCGGCCGTCGCCGCGGCGCGCGCCTGGACCACCGCCAGCGCGGCAGCCAGCTCCTCCGGGGTCGGGTTGCCCCGTACGACCTTGATCATGGTCAGGACCCTTTCTAGAGGGGGATGTTGCCGTGCTTCTTCGGCGGCAGGGATTCCCGCTTCGTGCGCAGCTGACGCAGGCCCTTCACCACATGCGCCCGGGTGTCGGACGGCATGATCACCGCGTCGACGTAGCCGCGCTCGGCCGCCACATACGGGTTGAGCAGTGTGTCCTCGTAGTCGGCGATCAGCTCGGCGCGGGTCGCCTCTGCCTCGTCGGGGTCCGTGACGGCGGCGATGGTGCGGCGGTGCAGGATGTTCACCGCACCCTGGGCGCCCATCACGGCGATCTGCGCGGTCGGCCAGGCGACGTTGATGTCCGCGCCCAGGTGCTTGGAGCCCATGACGTCGTATGCCCCGCCGAACGCCTTGCGGGTGATCACCGTGATCAGCGGGACGGTCGCCTCCGCGTACGCGTAGATCAGCTTGGCGCCGCGGCGGATGATGCCGCCGTACTCCTGGTCGACGCCGGGCAGGAAGCCGGGGACGTCGACGAAGGTCAGGACGGGCACGTTGAAGGCGTCGCAGGTACGGACGAAGCGTGCGGCCTTCTCGCTCGCGTTGATGTCCAGACAGCCCGCGAACTGCATCGGCTGGTTGGCGACGATACCGACGGGGTAGCCCTCGACACGCCCGAAGCCGGTGATGATGTTCGGCGCGAACAGGGCCTGCGTCTCCAGGAACTCGCCGTCGTCGAGCACATGCTCGATCGCGGTGTGCATGTCGTACGGCTGGTTCGCCGAGTCCGGGATGAGGGTGTCGAGCTCACGGTCCTCGTCGGTCGTCGCGAGATCCGCCTCCTCCGGGAAGGCGGGGGCCTCGGAGAGATTGTTCGACGGGAGGTACGACAGCAGCGACTTGACGTACTCGATGGCGTCCTTCTCGTCGCCCGCCATGTGATGCGCCACACCCGAGGTGGTGTTGTGCGTACGGGCTCCGCCCAGCTCCTCGAAGCCGACGTCCTCACCGGTGACGGTCTTGATGACGTCGGGGCCCGTGATGAACATGTGCGAGGTCTGGTCGACCATGACCGTGAAGTCGGTGATCGCGGGGGAGTAGACCGCGCCGCCCGCGCACGGTCCGACGATCAGCGAGATCTGCGGGACGACACCCGAGGCGTGCACATTGCGGCGGAAGATCTCGGCGAACAGACCGAGCGCCGCCACACCTTCCTGGATGCGGGCGCCGCCACCGTCGTTGATGCCGATGACCGGGCAGCCGGTCTTCAGCGCGAAGTCCATCACCTTGACGATTTTCTCACCGTAGACCTCGCCGAGCGAGCCGCCGAAGATGGTGAAGTCCTGCGAGTACACGCAGACGGGGCGGCCGTCGACCGTGCCGTAGCCGGTGACGACACCGTCTCCGTACGGGCGGTTCTTCTCGATGCCGAAGTTGGTGGAGCGGTGCCGGGCGAACTCGTCGAGCTCCACGAAGGAACCCTCGTCGAGCAGGAGATCGACCCGCTCGCGGGCGGTCAACTTGCCCTTGGCGTGCTGCTTTTCGACCGCGCGTGCGGATCCGGCGTGCGTCGCCTCGTCGATACGGCGCTGCAGGTCCGCGATCTTGCCCGCGGTGGTGTGGATGTCGATCTCTTCCGGCTCGGACATCGGGTGGCGGCTCCCTGCCTGGTCACGGGGACGACTGACGGGTGGGTTCTGTGGCTGCGGGCCGCGTGCGCGGTGCGTGCGCGACGACGGCCGGTCCGGCGGCTGCCGATCAGGTTCTGAACAGCTACTGATCCGTAGCGTATCGGCGCGGATACTGTTCGGCAGTGCGTCGTTTGCCACACCTAGGCTGGCTTGCATGACACCTCCGGATGCGTCACCGAACCGCTGGTCGGACCTGGACCGGCCGCCCCTGAACGTCCCCGCGCTGCGTCGCGGGCTGCTGCGGCCGGGCGGGCTGTGGACCTCACTCGACGTCGTGAACGCCACCGGGTCCACCAATACGGACCTCGTGGCGCGGGCGGCGGAGCTCACCGAGGGCACGGTTCTGGTCGCCGAGGAGCAGACCGCGGGCCGCGGCCGCCTCGACCGGACCTGGACGGCGCCCGCCCGCTCGGGCCTGTTCTTCTCCGTCTACCTGACCCCCGGCGACGACGTGCCGGTCCACCGGTGGGGCTGGCTGCCGCTGCTCGCCGGGGTGGCGACCGCGACCGGGCTGGCGCGGGCGGCGGGCGTCGACACGGCACTGAAGTGGCCCAACGACCTGCTGGTCACCGTGGGGGGTGAGGAACGCAAGGCGGGTGGCATCCTCGCCGAGCGCGCCGGGAACGGCGTCGTCATCGGTATCGGCCTCAACGTCACCCTGCGCGCGGCCGAACTGCCCACTCCGTCGGCGGCCTCGCTCGCCCTGGCCGGTGCGGTCTCCACCGACCGGGAGACGCTGCTGCGCGGCGTACTGCGCTCGCTGGACCACTGGTACGCCGAGTGGCGTGCGGCCGGCGGGGACGCCACGCAGAGCGGCCTGCAGGCGGCGTACGCAGCGGGCTGCGCAACGCTGGGCAGGACGGTACGGGCCCAGCTGCCCGGTGACCGTTCGATCGTCGGCGAGGCGATGGCGATCGACGGTGACGGCCGCCTGATCCTGTCCACGCCCGACGGCCTGCAGGAGCCGGTATCGGCAGGCGACATCGTGCATCTGCGGAACGGGGAGGGCGGCCTCACCTAGAACCACGCCCCGTACCGGGGCGCCCTGTGGACGTGAGGTAGCGCACATCTGCCGTATCGTTGAGGCGATCCACCGACAGATCGGCAGGGCAGTGCGCAGGGAACGGGCAGGAGGCGGCTGGTGACCGTCGACGACACGACCTCCGGCGCGGGCGCGGAGCCCCCGCCGGAGCCCTCGGTCCACGCGACACCGCATCACGAAGTCGACCACACGGCCGAACCGACCGACGACCCCCTCGCGATCCGGCTGGAACAGCTGATCCTGGGCGCCGACCGTCGCTATACCCCGTTCCAGGCGGCCCGTACGGCCGGAGTCTCGATGGACCTGGCGTCCCGGTTCTGGCGCGCCATGGGGTTCGCCGACATCGGACAGGCCAAGGCGCTCACCGAGGCGGACGTGCTGGCGCTGCGGCGACTCGCGGGACTCGTCGAGGCGGGGCTGCTCAGCGAGCCGATGGCGGTGCAGGTCGCCCGGTCCACCGGGCAGACCACCGCCCGGCTGGCGGAGTGGCAGATCGATTCCTTCCTGGAGGGGCTGACCGAGCCGCCCGAGCCCGGCATGACCCGCACCGAGGTCACGTACCCACTGGTCGAGCTGCTCCTGCCCGAGCTGGAGGAGTTCCTCATCTACGTCTGGCGGCGCCAGCTCGCCGCCGCGACCGGCCGCGTGGTGCAGGCCGCGGACGACGACGAGATGGTCGACCGCAGGCTCGCCGTCGGCTTCGCCGACCTGGTCGGATTCACCCGGCTGACCCGCCGGCTGGAGGAGGAGCAGCTCGGCGAGCTCGTCGAGGCGTTCGAGACGACCTCCGCCGACCTGGTCGCCGCGCACGGCGGCCGGCTCATCAAGACCCTCGGCGACGAGGTTCTCTTCGCCGCCGACGACGCGGGTACGGCGGCCGAGATCGCGCTGCGCCTGATAGAGGCGATGACCCAGGACGAGACGATGCCGGCGTTGCGCGTCGGTATCGCGTTCGGCACCGTCACGACCCGGATGGGCGATGTCTTCGGCACGACGGTGAACCTCGCCAGCCGGCTCACGTCGATAGCGCCGAAGGACGCCGTACTGGTGGACGGCGCCTTTGCCGAGGAGCTGACGCGTACGGGCGACGCCCCGGTCTCCGAGGCGCAGGCGGCGGAGGAGGCCGCGGCGGCCGAGAAGGAGCGCGCGGAGGGCGTGGAGCCGCTGGCCGTGCCGAAGTACCGGTACGGGCTGCAGCCGATGTGGCAGCGGCCGGTGCGCGGGCTCGGCGTGGTGGAACCGTGGCTGCTGGCGCGACGAGGCACCTCCTGACTCCCGTCCCTGTCGGGGTCGCGGCCTAGGATCCTCCGGTAACGCTCGTTAACCGGAGGGGTGCAGCCATGACCGTCACGTCCGAGCAGCGGTTCGGGGAATTCGTCGTCGTACGGGTCCATGAGGGCCAGGAGCATGTCGCGGAACTGGTCCTGGACCGGCCCAAGGCCATGAACGCCGTGTCCACGGACATGGCCCGCTCGATCGGCGCCGCCTGTGCCGCGCTCGCCGCCGACCAGGACGTACGGGTCACTGTTCTCACCTCCAGCCATGAGCGCGCCTTCTGTGTGGGCGCGGACCTCAAGGAGCGGAACTCGTTCACCGACGCCGAGCTGGTCCGCCAGCGGCCCACCGCCCGCGCCGCCTACACAGGCGTGCTCGACCTGCCGATGCCGACGGTCGCCGCCGTGCACGGGTTCGCGCTGGGTGGCGGCTTCGAGCTGGCACTGTCCTGCGATCTGATCGTCGCCGACCGCACGGCCGTGGTGGGACTGCCCGAGGTCTCGGTCGGCGTCATTCCGGGCGGCGGCGGTACGCAGTTGCTGCCGCGCCGGATCGGTGCGGCGCGCGCTGCCGAGCTGGTCTTCACCGCCCGGCGGGTGGAGGCGGCCGAGGCGCGGGAGTTGGGTCTGGTCGACGAGCTGGTGGAGGCGGGGCAGGACCGGGCGCAGGCGCTGGCGCTCGCCGGGCGGATCGCCGCCAACTCGCCGGTGGGCCTGCGCGCCGCGAAGCGTGCGCTGCGGCTCGGACACGGGCTCGATCTGCGGGCCGGTCTGGAAGTGGAGGACGCGGCCTGGCGGTCGGTGGCCTTCTCCGGGGACCGGGCGGAGGGCGTGGCCGCGTTCAACGAGAAGCGGAAGCCGAACTGGCCCGGCGAGTAGCGGTGCGTTACCGCTCCGAAGCGCAGTGCGGACCATTCAACACCTCAAACTGATCAAGACTTCGCAAAGCTACATAAGATGGAGCGATGGGTGGTGATGATGCGCGGCTGCGGGCCGTGGTTTCGCTTGCACAGGCAATGGCGGCAGCGCACACCCCGCCGGAGTCCTGGCGGGCGGCCGCGCTGGGGGCGTGTCAGGCGCTGGGCGGCAGTTTTGCCGCGCTCTCCGTGTGGGAGCGCGGGCCGGGCCGGCTGCGGGTACTGGTGAACGCGGGTGAACGGGCCGAGGGGGAGGAGGAGTTCCCCGACGACGAGACGTATCCGGTGCATCAGTTCCCGGAGATCACCGAGTTCCTGCATGAACGGTGGGCGGGGGGCGGCGAGCCGGACGCCTGGGTGGAGACCGCCGACGGGCCGCTCGGTGACGCCGGGGACCGTGAAGCCGGTTCTGCGGTGGCGGGTGCGCACGGGTACGGGCGGGTCTACCGCCATCAGCGTGTGGCGGCCCTGCGACGGCGCCGGCGAGGCTGCTGTGTGGTCGCGCCGATCGTGCTGCACGGGCGGGCCTGGGGCGAGCTCTATGTGGCCCGTCCGGTGGGGGAGCCGGTGTTCGGCCGGGAGGACGCGGACTTCGCGACCGTGCTGGCCGCTGTCGTCGCCGCCGGGATCTCCCAGACGGAGCGCCTCGAAGAGGTCCGTAAGCTCGCCTTCACCGACCCGCTGACCGGGCTCGCCAACCGCCGGGCCGTCGACACGCGGCTCGACGAGGCGGTGGAGCTGCACCGCGCCGACGGCACGGTGGTCAGCCTGGTCGTCTGCGATCTGAACGGCCTGAAGGGGGTCAACGACACCCTGGGCCACGCGGTCGGCGATCGGCTGCTGGAACGTTTCGGCTCGGTGCTGTCCCGGTGCGGTGCGATGCTGCCCGGCGCCCTGGCCGCCCGGCTCGGCGGTGACGAGTTCTGCCTGGTGGCGGTGGGCCCCGGGGCGGACGAGGTGATCGAGGTGGCCACCGAACTCTGCGACCGGGCGGCTGAGTTGGAGCACGGCGACGGGGTCGCCTGCGGAATTGCGTCGACCGGTGACCCGATCGGGCCGGTGACCTCGGCCCGGCGGCTGTTCCGTCTGGCGGACGCGGCCCAGTACCGGGCGAAGGCGGCCCGCTCCGCGAAACCGGTGGTCGCCGGGCGTGACGGCGAGGTCATCCGGCTGGCCGACTCGCCGCCGAAGTCCGCCCACGACCGCCGCCGGCTGCGCGGCAGCCGGCCCTGAGGAATGTCCGGGGGGAACCGTGAACGGGCCGGTAAGGGGTCAACCGCACGACCACTAGTGACATGAAGGGATTCAATCCGTACGCTTCTGAATATGGATATGCACACAGTCGTGGTGGGGACGTCCGGTACCACCGCAGAGGACGTCATCGCCGTGGCCCGCGCGGACGCCCGTGTCGAGCTCTCCGCAGCCGCCGTGAGCGCGCTTGCCGCCGCCCGCGAGATCGTGGACGCGCTGGCCGCCAAACCCGAGCCGGTCTACGGCGTCTCCACCGGCTTCGGCGCGCTCGCCAGCCGCCACATCAGCCCCGAGCTGCGGGCCCAGCTCCAGCGCAACATCGTCCGCTCGCACGCGGCCGGCATGGGCCCGCGCGTCGAGCGCGAGGTCGTACGGGCGCTGATGTTCCTGCGTCTGAAGACGGTCTGCTCCGGCCGCACCGGCGTACGCCCCGAGGTCGCGCAGACCATGGCCGACGTGCTGAACGCCGGCATCACCCCCGTCGTGCACGAGTACGGCTCGCTCGGCTGCTCCGGCGACCTGGCGCCGCTCTCGCACTGCGCCCTGACGCTGATCGGCGAGGGCGACGCGGAGGGCCCCGACGGCATCGTCCGCCCGGCCGGCGAGCTGCTCGCCGCGCACGGCATCACCCCGGTCGAACTGCGCGAGAAGGAGGGCCTCGCCCTCCTCAACGGCACGGACGGCATGCTCGGCATGCTCGTGATGGCCCTCGCCGACCTGCGCAGCCTCTACACCTCCGCCGACATCACCGCCGCGCTCAGCCTGGAGGCGCTGCTCGGTACGGACAAGGTCCTCGCTCCGGAACTGCACGCCATCCGGCCGCACCCGGGCCAGGGCGCCAGCGCCGACAACATGCTGCGGGTGCTCGCCGGTTCCGGCCTCACCGGTCACCACCAGGACGACGCGCCGCGCGTCCAGGACGCCTACTCCGTGCGCTGCGCGCCCCAGGTCAACGGCGCCGGGCGCGACACCCTCGCGTACGCCGGGATCGTCGCCGACCGTGAGCTGGCCTCCGCCGTCGACAACCCCGTGGTCCTCCCGGACGGCCGGGTCGAGTCCAACGGCAACTTCCACGGCGCCCCGGTGGCGTATGTGCTCGACTTCCTGGCGATCGTCGCCGCCGACCTCGGCTCGATCACCGAGCGCCGCACGGACCGGCTGCTGGACAAGAACCGCTCGCACGGTCTGCCGCCGTTCCTCGCCGACGACGCCGGTGTCGACTCGGGTCTGATGATCGCCCAGTACACGCAGGCCGCCCTGGTCAGCGAGATGAAGCGGCTCGCGGTCCCGGCGTCGGCGGACTCGATCCCGTCCTCCGCGATGCAGGAGGACCACGTCTCCATGGGCTGGTCGGCGGCGCGCAAGCTCCGTACCGCCGTCGAGAACCTCGGTCGGATCGTCGCCGTCGAGCTGTACGCGGCGACCCGCGCCATCGAGCTGCGCGCCGCCCAGGGGCTCACCCCGGCGCCCGCGTCCCTGGCCGCCATCGAGGCGCTGCGGGCGGCGGGGGTCGAGGGACCGGGACCGGACCGCTTCCTGTCGCCCGATCTGGCTGCGGCGGAGGCGTTCGTGCGGGGCGGGAAGCTGGTTGCGGCCGTGGAGCCGGTGACCGGGGCCCTGGCCTAGGCCTCTCGTAGGGACGGCGCGGCCTGCGGCCGCGCTTCGTCCCCCGTCGCGGGGCGGGCCGGAACGTCAGGGCGGTCCCGCGATCGAGGACAGCGTGGTTACGCGGCGTGTGGAGTACGCGACGAAGCCCGCGCCGATTCCCAGGAACGCGGTGCCACCGATCAGATACGCAGTGGTGTCGACCCCGTTGCCGGTGTCGGCGAGTGCCGGCCCGGCCGCCTCGTCCGCGGTGCTCGCGCCGACGGGTCTGCTCGGCGCGCCGCCGGCCGCCTCGTCCGTCGCGTTCGCCGAGGGGACGAACCACAGGGCGCACAGCAGTGTGCCCGCGGCGGTAGCGGTCAGGAGCGGGCGACGAGCTATGGCCACGGAATCGATCCCCCTTGTGAAAGCCATGAGTTAGCCGTGTGCGCCGATGCTAATGAAAGCAGCGGGTCGCAGGAAAGTCGCGAGTGCCGGTAGCTCTACGCTCCGGCGTATGAGCACTTCTGAGACATCACGGTTTGTTCGCCTTCGCGTGGAGATGGTGCTGGAGATCACCGACGCGGAGGCCCTCAGCGGCACCGCGCTGGAGAGCATCGCGGCCGAGTACGGCGAGCCGGACGGCGAGTCCGCCGAGGAACGCATGCAGGCCGAGTCCGCGGTACGGGAAGACGGGGCGGAGGCCCTCGCCTCCCTCGTGGACCCGTTCGATCTGGTCAGCGAGGTGCCGGGGGTCGAGCTGACCCAGGCCTCCTGGAGCTGCGAGACCGTCGACTACGACCCCGAGGACCCGGACGCCTGGGACCTCGACGAGGAGCGCGACGGCGACGAGGGGGACGACGACGTTGCGCCGTAGCGGGTGATGAACGCACCGGCCCGGCCCGCTCCCGGCGGGCCGGGCCGGGTGCGTTTCCGTCCCGGGAACCACAGGTGTCACGGCTGCGTCGATGAGTGGTGTTCCCCACATCTGAGGCGGATGTGGAACGGAGGGCCCTCGCCAGGTGTTCTTGGAACATTGACGGGGATCCGTCTCGCGGCGGTTCCGCTCGGGGTTATGGGGGATTCGGCAACGATGGAGAAGCGTGTGATGACGGACAGCAAGCGGCGCAGGGGCCTGATGGCCGCGTCCGCCCTGCTCGGCGGCGTGCTGGTGCTCACTGCCTGCAGCGAAGGCACGAGCGCCGGCAGCGACGAGGGCTCGAAGAAGTCGCAGGCGGCGGCAGTCGACAAGGCGGCGGCCGAGGACGCGTCCCAGGCGCAGATAGCGATCTCGCCGAAGAACGGCGCGACCAACGCCAGCATCAACAACGCCGCGAAGGTCACCGTCACCAAGGGCAAGCTGACCCAGGTCACCATGACCACGTCGGCCGGCGCGAGCGTCGCGGGCACCCTGGCCGCCGACGGCACGAGCTGGCAGCCGGACACGCAGCTCGAGCGCTCGACCACGTACAAGATCAACGCGACGGCCGAGGACACGAAGGGCCGCGAGGCGCACGAGAACGCGTCGTTCACCACCGTGTCGCCCGCCAACAGCTTCATCGGGAACTTCACCCCCGAGGACGGCTCCACGGTCGGCGTCGGCATGCCGGTCTCGATCAACTTCAACAAGCCGATCACGGACCGGAAGGCCGTCCAGGCCGGAATCACCGTGACGTCCAGCAGCGGCCAGCAGGTCGTCGGCCACTGGTTCAACTCGCAGCGCCTCGACCTGCGCCCCGAGCAGTACTGGACGGGCGGCTCCACCGTCACGCTGAAGCTGGCGCTCGACGGTGTCGAGGGCGCGGACGGCGTCTTCGGTGTGCAGCAGAAGACGGTCACCTTCAAGGTCGGCCGCAACCGGGTCTCGACGGTCGACGCGTCGACGCACACCATGACCGTCACCCAGGACGGCAAGACGATCAAGACGATCCCGATCTCTGCCGGTTCCCCCGACAACCCGACGTACAACGGTCAGATGGTGATCTCCGAGAAGTTCGAGGAGACCCGGATGAACGGTGCGACGGTCGGCTTCACCGACGACGACGGCAAGGGCGAGTACGACATCAAGGACGTGCCGCACGCCATGCGACTGTCCACGTCGGGCACCTTCATCCACGGCAACTACTGGGGTGCGCGGTCGGTCTTCGGCAGCGTCAACACCAGCCACGGCTGCGTCGGCCTCGCCGATGTGAAGGGTGCGGGCGACGCCAACCAGCCCGCCGCCTGGTTCTACGACAACTCCATGGTCGGCGACGTGGTCATCGTCAAGAACTCCCCGGACAAGACCATCACGCCCGACAACGGCCTCAACGGCTGGAACATGAGCTGGGCCGAATGGCAGGCGGGCTCCGAGGGCTGACCCCGCGGGACGTTACGCAGCAACTTCATCACCCCGAAGCCCCGTACGCACACAGGGCGGTGGCACCCGGATCCCCGGTGCCACCGCCCTGTGGCGTTCGCAGCCGTTCTCATCGGGATCTCATGCGGGCCTTAACTCGCCATCACGACCGGTTCATAGCCTCGCGCCATGTTCTTCACCTATCTCCGGCGCGAGCTGCGCCGCCGCAGAAAGGCGGCGCACGTCGTCGCCTCGGGGCTCGCCCTCGGTATTGCGCTGGTCATCATCGTCAGTTCGGTCTCCTCCGGCATGAGCAAGGCCCAGGACAAGGTCCTGGAATCGCTGTACGGCCTCGGCACGGACATGACGGTGACCAAGGCCGCCGCCGCATCGGGCTCCGGCAGCCAGCGGCCCCGGTTCGAGTTCGACGCCAAGGACAACGACGACGACGCGAAGCAGAGCTCGGACCGGGTCATGGTCCAGGGCTTCCAGACCCTGTCCGCCACCACCGTGGACAAGGTCGGCAAGCAGGACGGCGTCGCGGATGCCGTCGGCGGACTCAGTCTGACCGTCCTGAAGGTGGACGGTCAGTTCAAGCGCGGCGAGTTCAAGCAGGACGAGAGCGGCAGCACGGGCAACCAGGGCGGTCCCGGCGGCGGCCAGGGCGGCAGCGGGCAGCCGCAGGGCCAAGTCCAGGGCGGCGGTGCCTCGTTCGACGTCAACTCATACACCGTGTACGGCACCGACGTCACCAAGCAGGACCTCGGCCCGCTGACCTCGTCGAAGATCACCAAGGGCCGTACCTTCAAGGCCACCGAGACCGACGCGAAGGTCGCGGTCGTCGACGCCGCGTACGCCAAGGAGAAGAAGCTCGCGGTCGGCAAGACCGTGACCATCTCCGGGACCAAGTACAAGATCGTCGGTGTCTCGACGGCAGACAGCGGCGACGCGGCCGCCAACCTCTACATCCCGCTGAAGCAGGCGCAGACCCTCGCCGACTCCAAGAACAAGGTCACCACGGTCTATGTCAAGGCCGCGGACTCGCAGCAGATCGACCAGGTCAAGTCCGGCATCCAGAAGAACATCTCGGGCACGACGGTCACCACCTCCGCGGACCTCGCCGACACGGTCTCCGGCTCCCTGTCCACCGCGTCCGACCTGGCCTCCAGCGTCGGCAAGTGGCTGTCGATCGCCGTTCTCATCGCCGCCTTCCTGGTGGCCGGGCTGCTCACCTCCTCCGCGGTCAGCCGCCGGGTGCGGGAGTTCGGCACGCTGAAGGCGCTCGGCTGGAAGAGCGGCCGGGTCACCCGCCAGGTCGTCGGCGAGGCCCTCGTCAACGGTCTGATGGGCGGTGTCCTCGGCATCGCGGTCGGTCTCGCCGGTGCGTACGTCGTGACCGCGATCAGCCCCACGCTGACCGCGCAGCTCGGCGGCTCGGGCGGCGGCGGTGGCGACGGCACGCTCGGCGGCCCCGGTATGGCAGGACCCGGCCGGCAAACCGCCTCCACGTCCCTCGACATCGCGCTGACCGCACCGGTCTCCCTCTCCATCATCCTGATCGCCGTCGCGCTGGCCGTGGCGGGCGGGCTGATCGCGGGTGCCTTCGGCGGCTGGCGGGCCTCCCGGCTGCGTCCCGCGGACGCGCTGCGCCGCGTCGAATAGCCCGCCCGGGCCTCCCACCCCCCTCTGTCCCAGCAGGAGTTGACCCATGTACACCCTCAGAGACGTCACCAAGCGCTATACCCGCGGCAAGTCCACCGTCGATGCGCTCGCCGGTGTCGATCTGACCATCGAGGACGGCGGCCGGCTCGTCATCCAGGGCCCCACCGGCGGCGGCAAGTCCACACTGCTGCAGATGCTCGGCGGCCTCGACCGGCCCACGGGCGGCAGCGTCGAACTCGACGGTGTGGACCTCGCGAAACTCAGCGAGGCCAAGCTCACCAAGGTGCGCGCGCAGAACATCGGCTTCGTCTTCCAGAGCTTCAATCTCATCCCGACGCTGACCGCGCAGGAGAACGTCGAGACGGCGCTCGTGCCGCTCGGCGGCAAGGCGTCGGAGCGGCGCCGGCGGGCCGCGGAGGCCCTGGACTCCGTCGGACTCGGCGAGCGGCTCGGACACCTTCCCGGCGAGATGTCCGGTGGCCAGCAGCAGCGCGTGGCGATCGCACGGGCCCTGGTCAAGCGGCCGAAGGTGCTGCTCGCCGACGAGCCCACCGGCAACCTCGACGAGTCCATGCGAGACGAGGTCATGGAGGTGCTGGAAACGATGTGGAAGGAGCACGGGCTGACCTTCATCATGGTCACCCACGACAGCGCGATCGCCCGCAGGGCGCCGCGGCTGGCGACCATCCGCAAGGGCCGCGTCACGATCACGGAGAACGCGGTGGCCTGACGTACGGACCCATGACCTCCCCTGCGCGGGGCGGGGGGGGCGGGCGCGGCGGCGGCGCCCCCCCCCCCCCCCCCCGGGGCGGATCGGGCAAGAGACAACAAGCGAACCAAGCAAAAC
>NZ_JBEXID010000081.1:0-30405 GCF_040608395.1 Streptomyces sp. NPDC005181 | reverse complement strand
GATCCCTGTGTACCGCGAGACGACCAATGCGCTGGATGCTTTCCGGGCCGCCGTCGACGCCATCGAGCGCGGTGAATGCGTCGCCTTCTACCCGGAGGGCACCCTCACCCGCGACCCCGACATGTGGCCGATGGCCGGCAAGACCGGTGCCGCCCGCGTCGCGTTGATGACGAAGGCTCCCGTCATCCCTGTTGCGCAGTGGGGCGCCAACATGGCGATGCCGCCGTACGCCAAGGAGAAGAAGCTCCGGCTCTTCCCCCGCAAGACGCTCCAGGTGCAGGCCGGACCGCCCGTCGACCTCGCCCGGTTCTACGACAAGGAGCCGACGCCCGACGTCCTGCGCGAGGCGACCGAGGTCATCATGGCCGCGGTCACCGCCCAGCTCGAAGTCGTGCGCGGTGAGAAGGCCCCCGCCGAGCTCTACGACCACCGCAGCGCGCGTGCCGAACAGCGGCGCAAGGCCGAAGGAAAGGGACCCAAGTGACGCACCCCGTAAAAGCAGCCGTCTTCGGAACCGGCTCATGGGGTACGGCCTTCGGTATGGTCCTCGCCGACGCGGGCTGCGAGGTCACGCTCTGGGGCCGTCGCGCCGAGGTCGTCGAGGCGATCAACACGACCCGTACCAACCCCGACTATCTGCCGGGAATTGAACTCCCCGACTCCATCAGGGCCACCACCGACGCCGCCGAGGCGCTGCGCGGCGCCGATTTCGCCGTGCTCGTCGTGCCGTCGCAGACGCTGCGGACCAACCTTGCCGACTGGGCCCCGCATCTGGGTCCGGACACCGTTCTCGTCTCGCTGATGAAGGGCGTCGAACTCGGCACCGCGAAGCGGATGAGCGAGGTCATCGAGGACGTCACCAAGGTCCCCGCGGACCGTATCGCCGTCGTCACCGGCCCCAATCTGGCCAAGGAGATCGCCGAACGCCGCCCCGCCGCGGCCGTCGTCGCCTGCCAGGACGAGTCGGTGGCCCGCCGCCTCCAGGCCGCCTGCCACACCCCGTACTTCCGCCCGTACACCATCACCGATGTGGTCGGCTGCGAACTCGGCGGCGCGGTCAAGAACGTCATCGGTCTCGCCGTCGGCATCGCCGACGGGATGGGTCTCGGCGACAACGCCAAGGGCTCGCTCATCACCCGCGGCCTCGCCGAGACCACCCGGCTCGGCCTCGCCATGGGCGCCGACCCGCTCACGTTCTCCGGACTCGCGGGCCTCGGCGACCTGGTGGCGACGTGCTCCTCGCCGTTGTCGCGCAACCACACGTTCGGCACCAACCTCGGCCGCGGCATGACGCTGGAAGAGACCATCGCCGTCACCAAGCAGACCGCCGAGGGCGTCAAGTCCTGTGAATCGGTGCTCGATCTGGCGCGCCGGCACGGGATCGACATGCCCATCACGGAGACGGTCTTCTCCATCGTCCACGAGGGCAAGCCGCCGATGGTCGCTCTGGGCGAGCTGATGTCGCGCAGCGCGAAGGCCGAGCGCCACTGAGCGGCTTCGCTGTACGCGGGTCGGCCCAGGGGACGCTGACGCGGCTCGTACCAGCAGGTACGCTCAACGCGATATGAGCAGCGAGAACCTCCCCCAGAGCCCGGAGCAGCAGCTCCGCAAGCCGCGTGTGGCCGTCGTGTTCGGCGGCCGCAGCTCCGAACACGGCATTTCGGTCGTCACGGCAGGTGCCGTCCTGAACGCCATCGACCGGACGAAGTACGACGTCCTGCCGATCGGCATCACGACGGACGGCCGCTGGGCGCTCACCGCCGACGAGCCCGAGCGGATGGCCATCACCGACCGGAAGATGCCGGACGTGGCACAACTGGCCGAGTCCGGCGAGGGCGGCGTGGTGCTCTCCGTCGACCCCGGCAGCCGCGAGGTGGTCTACAGCGAGCCCGGCTCGGTCCCGAAGGCGCTCGGCGAGGTCGACGTCGTCTTCCCCGTCCTGCACGGTCCGTACGGCGAGGACGGCACCCTCCAGGGGCTCCTGGAGCTGTCCGGGGTGCCGTACGTGGGCGCCGGTGTGCTCGCCTCGGCGGTCGGCCAGGACAAGGAGTACATGAAGCGGGTGTTCACCTCGTTCGGGCTGCCCGTCGGCCCGTACGTCGTGATCCGCCCCCGCGAATGGGACACCGATCGCCACGGTGCCCGCAAGCGCATCGTGGACTTCGCCGGTGAGCACGGCTGGCCGCTCTTCATCAAGCCCGCCCGGGCAGGCTCGTCCATCGGCATCACCAAGGTCGACGACCTCTCCGGCCTCGACGAGGCGATCGAGGAAGCCCGCCGCCACGACCCCAAGTTCCTGGTCGAGTCGCTGCTGCGGGGACGCGAGATCGAGTGCGGGGTGCTGGAGTTCGAGGACGGACCGCGCGCCAGCGTGCCCGCCGAGATCCCGCCGGTCACCGCGCACGACTTCTACGACTTCGAGGCCAAGTACATCGACTCGGCGTCCGGGATCGTGCCCGCCCCGCTGACCGAGGAGCAGACGGCCGAGGTCCAGCGGCTCGCGGTCGAAGCCTTCGAGGCGGCGTCCTGCGAGGGCCTGGTGCGCGCCGACTTCTTCCTCACCGAGGACGGCGGCTTCGTGATCAACGAGATCAATACGCTCCCGGGCTTCACCCCGATCTCCATGTACCCGCGGATGTGGCAGGAGAGCGGCGTGAGCTACCAGGAGCTGGTGGACCGGCTGATCCAGGCGGCGTTGACCCGCCCGACCGGCCTGCGCTGAGAGGCACCGGGCCGGACGCGCAGCACAAGCGCCGGGCCGGACTGTGCGGACACTTTCTAGAGGCTGCTGGGCACCGTCTTCTTGACGGCAGCAGCGAATGCCGCCAGCGGGCTCATGTCATGCGCGTACGCCGTCGAGAGCGACACCTCGACATACGCCTTGCGATAGGTGGTGGTGAAGCGCGGACCGGCGTCCTCCGGCTGCTCCAGCAGCCAGTTGACGCCGTCCGCCTCGGCCCCCTTCGCCATCGGATCGTCCATCTTTGCGGGCCGGTCGACGCCGCAGCGCAGTACGATCGCCCCGTCCCCCCAGCCGGCGGTCAGCTCCGACTTCGGCCCGGGGTCGTTGCGCTCCTGTCCGGCGACGGTCTTCGGCAGCTCCTTGTGCAGTGCACGGCAGTAGGCTGCGGCTTCCGGCGCCGGGGTGGGAACCGTGATCGACGCATGGGTGTCCGTGGAAGAGCAGCCCGCCGCGGCCAGCAGCAGAACGGCAGCGGACGGACCGAGGAACACGGGGCGGCGAAGCCGGCGGCGGAAGGACGTCACCGGCCCAGCGTATAAGGGGGCTACAGATGAACGACCGGGCAGGTCAGGGTTCTCGTGATGCCTTCCACCTGCTGCACCTTGGCAACCACCATGCGTCCGAGTTCATCGACTGTGTCGGCCTGCGCGCGCACAATCACGTCGTAGGGGCCGGTGACGTCCTCTGCCTGGATCACTCCCGGGATTTTCGTGATGGTCTCGGCGACGGTCGACGCCTTGCCCACCTCGGTCTGAATAAGGATGTACGCCTGTACCACGGAACCTCCAGGGCGGCCACGAGGATCATGTGGGGGAAAGAGACGCCACGGTATCGCGTTGCCGCGGGCCGCGGGGAGACCTGCGGACCGGGTGACGTCCCACCGCGTGGCGTACGGATGGCAGAGGTTGACGTATCTCTTGACAGTACCGACAGCAGTGACGGCTCGCGACCGCAAGTGCAGCGGTCCGGATGGGGGACAGGCATGCCGGTGACAACCGGAGCAGACTGCTTCCGACGGCCGGACCACGGTCCCGGCCCCCGGCCGCCGATCCAGGCCGGACGCCTGTCCGGCGCGATAGATGAGAGGTGAGACTCGGTGAAGGGAACCGTGGGCGAGTTGGGGGAGTTCGGGCTCATCAGGGAGCTCACTTCCCGGCTCACCACCACTCCGGCGGTACGGCTCGGACCCGGCGACGACGCCGCGGTCGTGGCCGCTCCCGACCGCAGGGTCGTGGCCAGTACTGACATCCTGTTGGAGGGACGGCACTTCCGCCGCGACTGGTCGACGGCGTACGACGTCGGCCGCAAGGCCGCCGCGCAGAATCTCGCCGACATCGCCGCCATGGGCGCCGTGCCCACCGCGCTGCTGCTCGGCCTGGTCGTCCCCGCCGAACTCCCGGTCACCTGGGCGGGCGAGCTGATGGACGGCATCCGTGACGAATGCCAGGTCGCGGGGGCGGCCGTGGTCGGCGGTGACGTGGTCGGCGGGGAGACCATCACCGTCGCGATCACCGCACTCGGTGACCTGCGCAACCACGAACCGGTCACCCGGGCCGGCGCCCGCCCCGGCGATGTCGTCGCTGTCACCGGCTGGCTCGGCTGGTCCGCCGCCGGGTATGCGGTGCTCTCCCGCGGCTTCCGCTCGCCGCGCGCCTTCGTCGAGGCCCACCGGCGCCCCGAACCGCCGTACCACGCGGGCCCCGCGGCCGCCGGGCTCGGTGCCACCGCCATGACGGACGTCAGCGACGGGCTCGTCGCCGACCTCGGGCACGTCGCCGAGGCCAGCAAGGTCCGGATCGATCTGCGCTCCGGCCTCATCGACATCCCCTCGCAGATGTCCGACATCGGCCAGGCGGTCGGCGTGGATCCGCTGCAGTGGGTGCTCACCGGGGGGGAGGACCACGCGATCGTCGCCACCTTCCCGGCGGACGTGAAACTGCCCGCCCGCTGGAAGGTGATCGGCGAGGTCCTCAACCCGTCGGCGCTGCCCCAGGTGACGGTCGACGGGGCGCCCTGGACCAGCAAGGGCGGCTGGGACCATTTCGGTGGCATCGAGGACGCCCACTAGGGGGCGCCCGGTAGCTCCGGCGCCCGGAGTAGATTTCGGGGTATGGCCATATCTGCATCCCCCGCCGCACCGCTCGTGCCACCCCGTGTACTCACCGTCGCCGGATCCGACTCCGGCGGCGGTGCGGGCATTCAGGCCGATCTGAAGACGATGCTGGCGCACGGCGTGCACGGCATGAGCGTGATCACCGCGGTGACGGCGCAGAATTCGCTGGGTGTCCAGGGCGCGTGGGAGCTGCCCGTGGAGGCCGTCCGGGCCCAGTACCGCAGCGTCGTCGACGACATCGGGGTCCAGGCGGTGAAGACCGGCATGCTGGCGTCGGCCGCACTCGTGGAGACCGTCGCCGCACTCCTCGCGGCGACCGACGCCCCGGTGGTCGTCGACCCGGTCGGGGTCTCCAAGCACGGCGATCCGCTGCTGGCCGCCGAGGCCCTCGATTCCGTACGGAAGAAGCTTCTGCCGGTCGCGACGGTGGCGACCCCCAACCTGGACGAGGTGGCACAGCTCACCGGAGTGACCGTCATGGACGAGCCCGGAATGCGGCGGGCCGCCGGGGAGATTCTCGGATACGGACCGCGCTGGGTCGTCATCAAGGGCGGGCATCTGCCAGGCGACCCGGTCGATCTGCTCACGGACGGCGCCGAGGAGCACTGGCTGCGCGCCCCCCGGCACGACAACCGGCACACCCACGGCACGGGCTGCACCCTGGCCTCCGCGATCGCCTGCGGGCTGGCCCGGGGGCAGGACGTCCCGACGGCGGTACGGGCCGCGAAGGAGTACGTCACCGGGGCGATCGCGGCAGGCTTCCCGCTGGGCGCCGGGATCGGCCCCGTCGACCACGGGTGGCGGCTGTAGGAGCTCGGCGCACAGCAAAAAGCCGGTCCACCGAGGTGGACCGGCTTTTTGGGCAACCGGAAGGCTGCGCTACGACGGGAACGTCAGCGCGCGACCTTGCCGGCCTTGATGCACGAGGTGCAGACGTTGAGCCGCTTCGGCGTCCGACCGACCACGGCACGCACGCGCTGGATGTTGGGATTCCAGCGACGGGACGTACGGCGGTGCGAGTGCGAAATGTTGTTGCCGAAGCCCGGCCCCTTGCCGCAGACGTCGCAGTTGGCAGCCACGGGTCACTCCAAAGACTTCAGGTGCACTTACAGTGAATTCCGGCGCGCCGGAATCATTTGACTGAAGTGGCGGTACCGGAGGAATGGCCCGACTCTCATCGGGCAACCGAAGCAGCATACAACGGCTGCGTCGGTAGAACGAAACTACCATGGGTTTCACCGCCGTCTGCCCCGCCCCTGCCCCGGCCGGACCCACCGGGCCGGACTACTCTGCGGTTCAGCCAGCCGCCCACGGCCGCTCTCCAGGAGGAACACCACGTGTCGCAGACCGCCGACGACATGGACGCCGTCGCGGTGCGTACCTGGTGCTCGCTCGCCCTGGAGACACTGGGTCGGGAGCGGGCGGCCATCGACGCGATCAATGTGTTTCCCGTGGCGGACGGGGACACCGGGACCAACCTCTATCTGACGGTGGAGTCCGCAGCAGGAGCCGTCGAAGCGGTCTTCGCCGCGCACGAGACCGGCGCGTCCGTGCCCGCCCTCGCGGATGCCGTACGGGCCATGGCGCACGGGGCGTTGATCGGCGCCCGCGGGAACTCCGGGACGATCCTGGCGCAGCTGCTGCGCGGCATGGCGGGGGTGCTGGCCGACGGGCACGACGCGGACCATCTGCGTCTCGCGCTGACCCGGGCCGCGACGGCAGCCAGAGCGGCCGTCGCCCACCCCGTCGAGGGCACCGTGCTGACGGTGGCCACCGCCGCCGCCGAGGCCGCCGGGCGCACGGCGGGCGACCCGAGTCCGCAAGCGGTCGTGCAGGCGGCGTACGAGGGGGCGCGCACGGCGCTGGACGCGACCCCCGGACAGCTGGCCGTCCTCGGGCGGGCGGGCGTCGTGGACGCCGGCGGACGGGGACTGGTGGCCGTCCTCGAGGCGCTCGTCGTAGCGCTCTGCGGCCAGGCGCCCGAACACGGCACCTGGGTGACCCCCGACATCGCCCCCGTGACCACTGCCGCGGCCGACGACTGCGCGGCGGGCGGACCGCAGGACGGCCCCGCCTTCGAGGTGATCTATCTGCTGGAGGCCGGGGACGACGCGGTCGACCGGCTGCGGACCCGGCTCGACGGGCTCGGCGACTCGCTCGTCGTGGTCGGCGGAGACGGGCTGTGGAACGTCCACGTCCATGTCGACGACGCGGGGGCGGCGGTGGAGGCCGGGGTCGAGGCCGGCCGGCCGTACCGGATCCGCATCACCCACTTCGGCGCCGACCGGGTCCACCCGCACCGCAGAGATCCCGCGCAGCGTGGTGTCGTCGTCGTGGTCCCCGGCCCCGGGCTCTCCGGCCTCTGCGCGGAGGCCGGTGCGACCACCGTGCTCGCCCGGCCCGGTGAGCCGCCGGCCAGTGGCGAACTGGTCGACGCGATCCGCCGCGCGCACGCCCGCGAGGTGGTGCTCCTGCCCAACGACGCCGAGTTGCGCCACACGGCGGCGGCCGCTGCCGAACAGGCCCGCACCGAGGGCATCCGGGTCGCCCTCATCCCGACCCGGGCCGCGGTCCAGGGCATCGCCGCGCTTGCCGTCCACGAGCCGGACCGCAGCTTCGACGAGGACGTGGTGGCGATGACCGCTGCGGCCGGGGCCACCCGCTACGGCGAACTGGCCGTCGCCGAACGGCAGTCCTGGACCATGGCGGGCATCTGCCAGGCCGGCGACATCCTGGGCCTGATCGAAGGCGATGTGGCGGTCATCGGTGAGGACGTCCCCGGCACGGCCCGGTCGGTGATCGACCGGATGCTGGCGGCGGGCGGCGAACTCGTCACGCTGGTACTGGGCGAGGACGTACCGGACGCCTTGGCCGACGCGCTGGAGGAACATGTGCGGGAGGGCTATCTGGCGGTGGACACGGTGGTGTACCGGGGCGGCGGACAGGGAACGCCGCTGCTGATCGGGGTGGAGTAGCCCCGTCCCTACTGGTGCGGTGCCGGGTCCACGTACGTGAGTACCGATTCCGCCTCCGCCCGCCGCGCACGCACCATGTCGTCCGCCTCCGCACCCTCGTACACCGCAAGCACCGCCCGCGCCCGCGCCCGCGCCTCGTCGCGGCGGCCCAGGTCCGCCTCCAGCCAGGCAGCCATCAGTTCCGCCGCCGTCCGCCGGCCCAGGAAGTCCGGGCCGGCCCCGGTGAAGCCGGTGACGGCCCGGTTCACCTGACCGAGCGCCTCCTCGTACGTCGTACGCGCGCATCCCTCGTCGTCCTCGTCCGGCTTGCCCTCGCAGGCGTCGGCGATCAGTTCGCCGGTCTGGCGGTGAGTGTCCGCGAGTTCCGCCCACAGCCCGGGCATCTGTTCCGGCTCCGCGGCCGCCAGAGCCGCCTCGCACTCGCGCACCGCCGCGGCCATGAACGCCCGTGCCGCCGCCGGCCCCGGCTGCCCCTCCCGGACCGCGATCCAGGCCCGCACCCGCAACGTCCTTACCAGTGCATGGACGTCGCCCAGCTCCCGCCACAGCTCCCCGGCGCGCGCATACGCCTTTTCTGCCTGGGAGTTGAGCTCGGCCTGGTACAGCGCCTGCCCGGCGAGGTTGGCAAGCATCGCGTGATCGTGCTGTTCGGGCCAGGACCGCGCGATGTCCGCCGCCTTCAGCCAGTGTCCGGCCGCCTCCCGCGACTCGCCGAGCGCGGTCAGTGCGTCACCGAGCCACCACAGCGTCTGGACGACCATGCCGTCGCCGTGGTCGTCGGCCGTGATGTCGGGCAGCACGGCCTCCAGTACGGCTGCCGCCTCCGCTGCCCGCCCCGATTGAAGCAACCAGCCGCCGAGCAGGTGCCTGGCGTGGACTCCCAGGCCGCCGCTCTCGCCCGCCTCGTCCGCCCAGTGCGCGGCATCGAGCGCCTGCTGGGACGCCTCGGCGAACTCCCCGATACCGCCGAGCACTTCGGCGAGCTGCAGATGCAGTCGCGCGCGGCCCGGCGCGGGTACGAACGCCGCGCCGTGCTCCAGGGCCGCGCGGGCGGTGCGCTCGGCCGTGGCGTGGTCGTGCAATTGGACCGCGATCCTGGCGGCCTTGGTCTCGTAGGCGACGGCGTACCAGGGCAGTCCGGCCCCGATGGTCTCGGCGGCGGCCCGCGCATACAGCTCGCCCGCTCCCGGCCCGTCGCCCCGGTAGGCCGAGATGTCGCCGAGGAACCCCACCGCCTCCGCGGTCCGGGTGGCCACCCCGGCCTGCGCGCCCAGCGGTTCGGTGAAGGCGAGCAGCTCCCGTACCCCCTGTTCGAGAGCGTCGACCGCGGTTTCGGCAGACGGCTCGTCCGGGGCGTCGAGCACCAGCTGATTGAGGATCCGGGCCCGGCAGACCAGCACGCCGCCGGCCTGGCGGGCGGTGGCCCGGCCCTCCGCGTGCAGGGCGAGGGCGCGGTCCACGAGGACAGCTGCCTCGGCGAGGGCCTCGGTCGCGTGCCCGGCCTCCAGGGAGCAGGCGTACGCGCCCCGGGCTGCCGCGGCAACGGCCTCGCCCGGGTCTCCCGCCGCCCCGTACAGCTCGGACGCGGACAGGAACAGTTCCCGCGCCACGGCCGGCGGGAGGGCACCGTCCATCGCCCGGTGGTCGTCGATGCATGCCCGGTCGTGGTCCGAGAGCCCCGTCGAACCTTCGGCCGCACGGGCGGCGGCCTGCCAGGCGGCCCCGGCGTCCGGATGCTGGGCGTCGGAGAGGCGACGGGCGTCGGCGAGCAGATCGGGGAGGCCGAGCGGTGCGTCCACGGCGGTCCTGGGCACGGCGGCCGGTTCCGGGGCCACCGCGGTCAGCCGCGGAGCCCGTAGGCCGAGCGGCAGCCGGTCCAGCAGCGGCTGCTGGGCCAGACGCTCCCGCACCACGTTGCCGACCTGCGTATTGCCGTTGCGCTCGTCGAAGCGGCCGGCGAGTGCGAACGCCTGCTCGCGGGCGTGACCGGCCAGCGAGCGCGCGGTCCAGTCCGTGCCGGTGGGTCCCGGCACGGGCTGGCCGCCGTGGCCCAGCGCGGTCAGCCGGTCCAGCAGCAGAGCGCTGACGGCCAGGAAGTCCATCAGGGAGTCGGGGTTCCCGGTGGCGGTGAAGTACGCGGGCCGCTCGGCGAGGATCTCCAGGGCCCGTGCCTCATTGCCGGTCAGCGCGCAGAACTCGATGTGCAGCGCCACGGAGTCCCGCATGGACTCCATCGGGCGGACCATCCGGTACCCGCGCAGATGGTGGCCGCGGGCCTCCTCGGTGCGACCGGTGCGCAGCAGCGGAAGCAGCGAGGCCGCCAGCACGGCATGCGGCTCATGGGCGCAGGTGTGCTCCCCGTCGAGGACCGGCCGCCAGGTGTGAAGCGCCTCCTCGTCCAGCCCGCGGTGCACCTGCCAGGAGCCCTGGCTGTGCAGTTCGCAGGCGTGGCAGTTGGCCATCCGGTCCCGGTCGGCCGCCTGCCAGGCGGTGTACGCCCGCTCGGCCCGCTCCAGATCGCCGAGATGGCGGGCGATCTGCAGCTCGCCCTGGCGCACGGCCCGTTCGGAATGCCCGGCGAGCCGGTAGCGGTGCGCCATCTCGCCCTGCCACTTCTCGATGGAGGCGAGCGGTATGTGAGGCTGATAGATCATGGAACTGGAGACCCACTTGAACATCCAGAAGAGGTGGTGGGTCATGACCTGGTCGAAGCTTCCGGGCTGTTCGTCCCACATACGCAGCAGGCGCGCGAAGGGGACGAACATCTTGTCCTTCTCCGAGCTGTAGTTGTACGCCTGCAGCTGGTTGGCGAGCGCCTCGACGAGAAGCGGCGCGTCCCCGGTCCGCGCGGCCTCGGTCAGCAGCCGCTCCGCACGGGCATTGCGGGCCGGCCCCTCCGGCTCCGCGTAGTTGTCCCGCAGGGCCTGCCGGATCGTCGCGACGTCGAGGCTCATCGGTCGTCCTCCTGCGGACGGTCGGGGAGCTGTGCCTGCTCCGGGACCGGGTGCGTGGCCCACTCCAGCAGCCCGATGAACGCCCGGTTCAGCAGCGCCGAATCGGCGGGTCGCAGCGGCCGCTGCGCCATCAGCAGCGCCTGCCCGTACAGCGCCTCCGTGGCGGTCGCCGCCAGCTCCGGGGTGTTCAGCGAACCGATCCGGCGGATCAGCGGATTGAGATGGTTCAGCACGAGCCGGGCGCGCGGCGCAGTCCCGCGCAGCGACCCGAGGATCCCCGCCCACAGGTCGTCCGCCTGCTCCTCCGCGTCGGCGCGGGCCTGCTCATGGCGGACCGAACGGTCGTCGAGATGCAGTGCGGGCACGGTCAGCGGATGGAAGGCGCGCAGCGCCACATCGCAGCCCAGCGGGTCGAGCCTGGCTCGGGCCGCGGCCAGGAAGCCGCCGAGCGCCAGTTCCTGGGCCGGATCGACCGTGTCCAGATGCGCGGTGACGGTATCGGCGTCCAGCTCCGCGACCGCCGTCCCCGGCCGGACCGACGGCAGCCGTTCGACCAGCTCGGTGTCGTACGTATAGCCGCCGTTGACGACCCCGATGCCCTGCGCGGACGCGATCGGAGCGACCTGCCGGTACTCCTCCACGGTCCGGGTGAAGTGCACCACCGGATGGCGCCGGGCGAACTCCTCCAGCGACAACCGGCCGTCCGTCGTCTCGAACGGCAGCCACGGCAGCATCGTCCGCAGCATGGCGCTGTCGTGCCGGGCCAGTGACTTCACCCCCAGGTGGTGCACGGACAGGAACTCCGCCAGCCGCTCCGGATCACCCGCGGCAAGCCCGGTCAGCCACTCCCTGATCCGTTCGCCGAGCGCCTCCCGTACGGCGGCGAGGGTCTCGTCCGCGTACAGCGCCTCCCGCGACGCGGTGGGCCGCAGACTGTCCGTGTCGATGACGCACCGCACGAAGAACGCCCAGTCGGGCAGCAGTTCATCGGCCCGGTCGGTCAGCAGCATCCCCTTGAGATGCACCCGGTGGCCCGCACGCTGCGCCGGACTCACGGCCGACGGCAGCACATACGCGACGCCGCGGATCCCGGCGAGCGGCAGATTCAGATCGATCGCGTCGAGCGGCGAGAAGCCGAACTGCTCATGGCAATGACGGGCGAGCGCCACCCGCCGCCCCGCCGGGCTCGGATACGGACGGTCCCACGGCGCCGGAAGCGCGGTGACCGCGGCTTCGCCGACCCGCACGTCGTACGGCAGGAGCGAACCGAAGTCGCGGGCGAGCGCGAGGACCCGCTCCTCGGCGAGCCAGTCCGCGCTGCCGGGGCGGGCGACCAGATGCACGGTGGTGCCCGGCTCGGCGCGGGCGCTCTCCGGGAGCGTACGGACGGTGTAC
The DNA here is from genome assembly GCF_040608395.1 of Streptomyces sp. NPDC005181. Lineage (NCBI taxonomy): Bacteria > Bacillati > Actinomycetota > Actinomycetes > Kitasatosporales > Streptomycetaceae > Streptomyces > Streptomyces sp. NPDC005181. Next base: position 18,225 of record NZ_JBEXID010000081.1, on the reverse strand, counting down.
GAACCGTCGTCGCGGGCGCACCACTCGACGGGCGGCGCCCCGGGCGTACGGGCCGACCGGCTGACCACCCTGATCTCGGCCGCGACGACGAAACACGCCAGCAGCCCGATGCCGAACTGGCCGAGGAACTCGGCACGTGCCGAGGCCAGCCCCTGCGCACCACCGCGTTTGGAGCTGCGGCCGATCGTCGCGAGCAGACTGTGCACATCGGCCTCGGTCAGACCGATCCCGCTGTCCTCGATCCGCAGCCGCCCCCCGGAGGCGTGGAGCCGCACCAGGGCGGGCGTGTCCGGCTGCTCGGCGCGCCGGGCCGTGATCGCGTCCACGGCGTTCTGCAGCAGCTCGCGGAGGTAGACGCGGGGAGAGGAGTAGAGGTGGTGGGAGAGGAGATCGACCAGTCCGCGCAGATCCACCTGGAAGGTGTGCGGCGACCGGCCCGAGGAGGAGTCGGAGGTGGATTCGGAAGACGAATCGGGGGACGCGGAGTTCGCTGAGGTCTCAGATGTCATCGTCGCAGCGCCGGTGGGGGGACGGGCGACGGCGCGGGTCGGGCGATCCCGTGACGGTGATCGCGAGCGAGGAGCGGGGGACCGATCCTAGGGGCGCGAAGACGTTTGTGACCAGGGGATTCCGGTGGTGCGGGCGACTTCTGTCAGTGGTGTGGTGTGCAATGGATCGCGTGTCTGCGTTCGACGAACCCCTCAAGAAGCTGCTCGGCGGTGCCACCGCGAAGGTGATGGCCGAACACCTCGACCTGCACACGGTCGGTGATCTGCTGCACCACTACCCGCGGCGGTACGAGGAGCGCGGCAAGCTCACCGCGCTGGCCGACCTCCCGCTGGACGAGCATGTGACCGTCGTCGCCCAGGTCGCCGACGCCCGGATCATGATGTTCAACAACGGCAGGGGCAAGCGCCTGGAGGTGACCCTCACCGACGGCAGTGGCCGGCTCCAGCTGGTCTTCTTCGGCCACGGCGTGCACAAGCCGCACAAGGAGCTGCTGCCCGGCCGCCGGGCGATGTTCGCGGGCAAGGTCTCCGTCTTCAATCGGAAGATGCAGCTGGCCCACCCCACCTACCAGCTGCTCGACGCCACGGACGCCGACGAGGCCACGGAGGCGGTGGACGCCTTCGCCGGGCGGCTGCTGCCCATCTATCCGGCCTGCAAGCAGCTCGACTCCTGGCGGATCGCCAAGGCCGTCGACACCGTGCTGTCCAGTGCCCGGGACGCCGTCGATCCGCTGCCGCCGTCGCTGCGCGAGGGGCGCGGCTTCACCCCGCTGCCCGAGGCACTGCTGAAGATCCACCGCCCGCAGACCAAGGCGGACATCGCCGACGCCAGGGACCGGCTGAAATGGGACGAGGCGTTCGTCCTCCAGGTCGCGCTCGCCCGCCGCCGGTTCGCGGACACCCAACTTCCGGCGGTGGCGCGGATCCCTGCTCACGGCGGGCTGCTCGACGCATTCGACGCCAAGCTGCCGTTCACCCTCACGGAGGGCCAGGAGAAGGTCTCCAAGGAGATCTTCGACGACCTGGCGACCGAGCATCCGATGCACCGGCTGCTGCAGGGCGAGGTCGGTTCCGGAAAGACGCTGGTCGCGTTGCGCGCCATGCTCGCCGTCGTCGACGCGGGCGGACAGGCCGCGATGCTCGCCCCCACCGAGGTGCTCGCCCAGCAGCATCACCGGTCCATCACGGAAATGATGGGCGAGCTGGCTGAGGGAGGAATGCTGGGCGGCTCCGACCTCGGTACGAAGGTGGTGCTGCTCACCGGCTCCATGGGGATGGCGGCCCGCCGGCGGGCACTGCTGAACCTGGTCACCGGCGAGGCCGGGATCGTGATCGGCACGCATGCGCTGATCGAGGACAAGGTGCAGTTCCACGACCTGGGACTGGTCGTCGTCGACGAGCAGCACCGCTTCGGTGTCGAGCAGCGCGACGCCCTGCGGTCCAAGGGCAAGCAGCCGCCCCACCTGCTGGTCATGACCGCCACACCCATTCCCCGTACCGTCGCCATGACCGTCTTCGGTGACCTGGAGACATCCGTCCTGGACCAGCTTCCGGCCGGCCGCTCGCCGATCGCCAGCCATGTCGTCCCCGCCAAGGACAAGCCGCACTTTCTCACCCGCGCCTGGGAGCGGGTCCGCGAGGAGGTCGAGAACGGCCACCAGGCGTATGTCGTCTGCCCTCGGATCGGTGACGACGCCGACGACGAGACCGAGAAGAAGACCAAGAAGCAGGAGCCCGAGGACGACGGCGACAAGCGCCCGCCGCTCGCCGTGCTGGAGATCGCCGAGCAGCTCACCAAGGGCGCCCTCGCCGGTCTGCGCATCGCGGTGCTGCACGGCAGGATGAACCCCGACGACAAGGACGACGTGATGCGCCGCTTCGCCGCGGGCCACGTCGACGTCCTCGTCGCGACGACCGTCATCGAGGTAGGGGTGAACGTCCCCAACGCCACCGCGATGGTGATCATGGACGCCGACCGGTTCGGTGTCTCCCAGCTCCACCAGCTGCGCGGCCGCGTCGGCCGTGGCTCCGCCGCCGGCCTCTGCCTGCTGGTCAGCGAGGCGCACGAGGCGAGCCCCGCCCGCGCCCGGCTCTCCGCCGTCGCCGCCACCCTCGACGGCTTCGAGCTGTCCCGTATCGATCTCGAACAGCGCCGTGAGGGCGATGTCCTCGGCCAGGCCCAGTCCGGTGTCCGCTCCTCCCTGCGGATGCTCACCGTCATCGACGACGAGGAGGTCATCGCCGCCGCCCGCGAAGAGGCCGTCGCCGTCGTCGCCGCCGACCCGGAGCTGACACACCTGCCCGAGCTGCGCACCGCCCTGGACGCGCTGCTCGACAAGGAGCGCGAGGAGTACCTCGACAAGGGCTGAACACAACTCGACGAAGGCTGAACACAAGGGGAGACGGAACCCGGGCACCGGAGGGACGACAACGGCTGAGGACGGGGAGCCCCACGGAGCCGCCGGGGCCCCCGGGCCCGAACGGGCCCGACGCCATATCGTGGGACGCACGGCGCCCGCCCCACCCCGGCGGGTCACCCCCGACCCGAGGACTCAGACACCCATGACCCGCGTGATCGCCGGCTCGGCCGGCGGACGCCGCCTGGCCGTCCCGCCCGGCACCGGCACCCGCCCCACCTCCGACCGCGCACGCGAGGGCCTCTTCTCCACCTGGGAGGCGCTCCTCGGCACCCTGAAGGGCATTCGTATCGCGGATCTGTACGCGGGCTCCGGCGCCGTCGGCCTCGAAGCTCTCTCCCGTGGCGCGGTCCACGCCCTGCTCGTCGAGGCCGACGCCAGGGCCGTCCGCACGATCCGGGACAACGTCCGTACGCTCGTCCTGCCCGGCGCCGAAGTCCGTACTGGCAAAGCCGAACAGATCGTGACGGGACCGGCGCCCGCGGACCCGTACGACGTGGTCTTTCTGGACCCGCCGTACGCCGTCACCGACGACGATCTTGGCGAGATCCTGGTCACACTCCGTGCCCAGGGCTGGCTCACGGACGATGCCCTCGTCACCGTGGAACGAAGCACCAGAGGCGGAGAATTCAACTGGCCGAAGGGATTCGAGCCATTGCGGGCCCGTCGCTACGGCGAGGGCACGCTTTGGTACGGTCGCGCCGCCTCTACGTGCGAAGACGCACGATGACCGCACCGGAGAGCGAGGGACTCAAGTTGCGCCGCGCCGTCTGTCCGGGGTCGTTCGACCCCATCACCAATGGACACCTCGACATCATTGGCCGCGCCTCGAAGCTGTACGACGTCGTACATGTCGCGGTGATGATCAATCAGTCCAAGAAGGGCCTGTTCACGGTCGACGAGCGGATCGAACTGATCCGCCAGGTCACCGCCGACTTCGGCAATGTCCAGGTCGAGTCCTTCCACGGCCTTCTGGTCGACTTCTGCAAGCAGCGCGACATCCCGGCCATCGTGAAGGGCCTGCGGGCCGTGAGCGACTTCGACTACGAGTTGCAGATGGCCCAGATGAACAACGGCCTCTCCGGCGTCGAAACGCTCTTCGTGCCGACCAACCCCACGTACAGCTTCCTGTCGTCCTCCCTGGTCAAGGAGGTCGCGACCTGGGGTGGCGACGTCTCGCACCTGCTGCCGCCGCTGGTCCACCGGGCCCTCATGGACCGGCTCGCCCAGCAGTGAACCACTGACAGCCCGTCACCAGGTGTCGGACGGGCGCCGACTGGCCGTACAGTCGTCCCGTCCGTCTCCAATCAGCAGTAGAGAGTGGCGAGCACACGGTGGACGTGCAGAAGAAGCTCGACGAGATCGTCGAAGCGGTCGGGAACGCCCGGTCCATGCCCATGTCGGCGTCGTGCGTGGTGAACCGAGCCGAGCTGCTCGCGATGCTCGAAGAGGTACGCGAGGCCCTCCCCGGCTCGCTCGCCCACGCCCAGGAGCTCATCGGCGGCCGGGAGCAGCTGGTCGAGCAGGCCCGCCAGGAGGCCGAGCGGATCATCGAGTCCGCCCACGCCCAGCGCGGCTCACTGGTCTCCGACACCGAGATCGCCCGGCAGTCCCAGACCGAGGCCGACCGCATCCTCGACGAGGCCCGCCGTGAGGCCGACGAGGTCCGCGCCGAGGCCGACGAGTACGTCGACAGCAAGCTCGCCAACTTCGAGGTCGTCCTCACCAAGACCATCGGATCCGTCGACCGGGGCCGCGAGAAGCTCCTCGGCCGCGGCCAGGCCTTCGACGAGCAGGGGTACGAGGACCCGGACTTCGCCGAGGCCCCGGAGCGCAGCACCGACCCGGCCACACAGCAGCGCCGCGCCGACGAGTACGTCGACACCAAGCTCGGTGCCTTCGAGGCCGTGCTGGCCAAGACCCTGGAGGCGGTCGGCCGCGGCCGGCAGAAGCTGCACGGCCGGGTCGCCACCGATGAGCTCGGCGCGCACATGGCCGCCCAGGACGCCGCGGGCACCCAGGGCCACACCAGCGACGAGGACCACTGGGCGGGTCTCGCCGAGCTCGCCACCCCGGAGCCGCAGCCGGTGCCCCAGCAGGTCCAGCCGCACTTCCCGGCGCAGGCCCAGCCGAGCTACGCGGAGACGTACGCGTACCAGGAACAGCCCCAGCAGGACATGTACGGCTACCACCAGCAGCCCGACCCGTACGTCGCCTATCAGCAGCAGGGCTACGACCAGGGGCAGGCGCAGGGGTACGACAACTGGCAGCACCAGCCTCTTCCGCAGCAGCAGGGGCTCCCGCAGCAGGGATTTCACCAGCAGGGCGAGAGCGCCCTCGACGAGACCAGCCTGTTCGACACCAGCATGATCGACCTCGATCAGCTCCGCCGGTACGAGCAGGAGCACTGACCGATTCCGGTCGGTTCGGGTCCGGTATCGGACCCGGTTGGGAGCAGGGTGACGCGTCCAGTATCCTGGTTCTTCGGTCGCGCGTAGAAGTGCGGTCCCGGCTGCCCGCTTCGACTCCGAACCGGTCGGCCCCCCACGGTGCGCGATGCGCCATGCACACGATTTCGAAAGCAGGAAAAGCCCTGAACGGCCACCTCGACCACCGAAACCCCCTCGTGTTCGATACGCACGAGCTGGGTCGGCGTCCCGGTGCCCTCCTGCGGCTGACCCGCTCGGTGGACGCCCCCAGGGACCTCGGTATCGACGGGGTCATCGGTGTACCGGAAGGCGCACCCGTGGAGCTGGACATCCGCCTCGAATCGGTCATGGAAGGGGTGCTTGTCACAGGCACCGCCCGCGCGTCGGCCGAGGGGGAGTGCGTAAGGTGTCTGGAGCCGCTGCGCCAAGAGGTTGCGGCGGACTTCCAGGAGATGTTCTCGTACCCTGACGCCGATGACCGGGGCCGCAGCAAAGCGGAACCGGCCGACGACGCCGAGGATGACGAGGACAGGCTCTTCATCGAGGACGGCCTGTTCGACCTCGAGCCAGTGCTGCGCGATGCGGTGGTGCTCGCACTGCCGATGCAGCCGGTGTGCCGGGAGACCTGTGCCGGTCTGTGTTCCGAATGCGGAATCAGACTGGACGAGAACCCCGGCCACCACCACGATGCCGTCGACATTCGTTGGGCGGCATTGCAAGGACTCGCCGAGACCGTTTCGGACGGCGAGAAGGACAACATGGGCGGCGCCGAAGCGGGCGTCGACGAGAAGCAGGAGAAGTAGCCGTGGCTGTTCCGAAGCGGAAGATGTCGCGCAGCAACACGCGCCACCGCCGGTCGCAGTGGAAGGCTGCGGTCCCCACTCTGGTTTCGTGCGAGCGTTGCCAGGAGCCGAAGCTGCAGCACATCGCGTGCCCGAGCTGCGGCACGTACAACAAGCGCCAGGTCCTCGAGGTCTGAGCGGCTGGTGAGAGGCCCGATGTCTGAGTTGTCCCACGCCAAGAAGCAGGCAGACAACGTCAACACAGCCTCGTCCCACACGCTTCTGGAAGGGCGGCTCGGGTATCACCTTGAGTCCGCCCTTCTGGTGCGTGCGCTGACCCACCGCTCGTACGCGTACGAGAACGGCGGTCTGCCCACCAACGAGCGGCTCGAATTCCTCGGGGATTCGGTACTCGGCCTGGTGGTCACGGACACGCTGTACCGCACCCACCCCGACCTGCCCGAAGGCCAGCTGGCCAAGTTGCGGGCCGCGGTGGTCAACTCGCGTGCACTTGCGGAAGTGGGCCGCGGCCTCGAACTCGGCTCCTTCGTCCGGCTCGGCCGGGGCGAAGAGGGCACGGGCGGCAGGGACAAGGCGTCCATCCTCGCCGACACCCTTGAAGCGGTGATCGGCGCGGTCTATCTCGACCAGGGCCTCAGCGCGGCCTCGGAGCTGGTCCACCGGCTCTTCGACCCGCTGATCGACAGGTCCTCCAACCTCGGCGCCGGCCTGGACTGGAAGACCAGCCTCCAGGAACTCACCGCGAGCGAGAGCCTCGGAGTCCCCGAGTACCTCGTCACGGAGACCGGCCCGGACCACGAGAAGACCTTTACTGCTGCTGCTCGCGTCGGTGGTGTCTTGTACGGCACCGGCACCGGCCGTAGCAAGAAGGAAGCGGAGCAGCAGGCGGCCGAGTCCGCCTGGCGCGAGATCAGCGCTGCCGCGGAGGAACGGGAGGCTGCGGCCAAGGTCGCCGCCGACGGAGGGGTCGCCGACACCCCTGCCGACCCGTCACCGTCCACGGACACCGCTCCGGCCTGACGCGCGTCGACCCCTCGGTGCCTTGTGCACCGGGGGGTTTGCCGTGTCCGGAATCAAAGACACGTACGTAACCTTGTTCTGAAGGAGCTGCACCGTGCCCGAGCTGCCCGAGGTCGAAGTCGTACGGCGCGGTCTCGATCGCTATGTCACCGGCCGCACGGTCGCCGACGTCGAGATCCTGCACCCGCGCGCGGTCCGCCGCCATATCGCGGGTTCCACGGACTTTGCGGCCCGGCTCGGCGGCAGCCGTTTCGGCAGGGCCATGCGCCGCGGCAAGTACCTCTGGGTGCCACTGGACGATGTGTCCTCCTCGCTCCTCGGCCACCTCGGCATGAGCGGCCAGCTGCTCGTACAGCCGCAGGACACCCCCGACGAGAAGCACCTGCGGATCCGGATCCGCTTCGACGACACCCTGGGTACCGAGCTGCGCTTCGTCGACCAGCGGACCTTCGGTGGGCTCTCGCTCCACGAGAACACCCCCGACGGGCTGCCCGACACCATCGCGCACATCGCTCGCGACCCCCTGGACCCGGCGTTCGACGACGCCGCGTTCCACACCGCGCTGCGGCAGCGCCGTACGACGGTCAAACGCGCCCTGCTCGACCAGTCGCTCATCAGCGGCGTCGGCAACATCTACGCGGACGAGGCGCTCTGGCGCACGAAGCTGCACTACGACCGGCCCACCGCGACGCTGACCCGGCCCAGGTCGGCCGAGCTGCTCGGCCATGTCCGCGACGTGATGAACGCGGCGCTCGACCAGGGCGGCACCAGCTTCGACAGCCTCTACGTCAATGTGAACGGCGAGTCGGGCTACTTCGACCGGTCGCTCGACGCCTATGGTCGCGAGGACGAGCCCTGCCACCGCTGCGGTACGCCGATGCGGCGGCGCCCGTGGATGAACCGCTCCAGCTACTTCTGCCCGCGCTGCCAGCGGCCGCCGCGGCCCTGAGCGGTGTCCGGCCGATCAAGCCGGACAGCCCTCAGCTCTCGCGGGCCTCGTCGTAACAGTTGCGGGCGTCCAGCACCTCGGGCATCCGGCCCTCGACGAGCTGGATCAGCGCGCACAGCCGGCCGGCGACCTCGTGTCCCAGCGGGGTCAGTTCGTAGTCGACGCGCGGCGGGTTGGTGGGTTGCGCCTCCCGGTGGACGAGGCCGTCCCGCTCCAGTGCGTGCAGCGTCTGGGAGAGCATCTTCTCGCTCACCCCGTCGACCCTGCGCCGCAACTCGTTGAAGCGGGCACCGGAATCGTGGAGCGCGGTCAGCGTCAGGCTGCCCCAGCGTCCGGTGACATGTTCCAGCGTGCCGCGCGAGGGGCACTGCCGGGAGAACACGTCGAACAGCAGGCTGTCGGTGCCGTCCCGCCGGGTGCTCTCGTCCATAAAACAAGCTTACGCCCGCACAGTGCTCACTTCTGGAGTGCGCTGTGCGGGCGTAAGTGGTGAGGCGGGAAGGCTCGGAGGCGGGTGTCCGGCGGATCAGAAGCCGAAGTCCTGCGTCCACCAGGGGCCGCCGGAGCCGTAGTGCACTCCGACACCGAGTGTCTTGTAGTCGCAGTTGAGAATGTTTGCTCGGTGGCCTTCGCTGTTCATCCAGGAGTCCATCACGGCCTGTGCGTCGGCCTGGCCGCGGGCGATGTTCTCGCCGCCGAGCCCCCTCACGCCGGCCTTCGTGGCACGGTCCCACGGGGTCTGGCCGTCCGGGTCGGTGTGGCTGAAGAAGCCACGGGCCGCCATGTCGTCACTGAAGTCCTGGGCCAGCGAGGCGAGCGAGGAGCTGGCCGTCACCGGGCTGCAGCCGACCTTCGCGCGCTCCTGGTTGACCAGGGTGAGCACGGCCGCCTGTGCGGAGGTGCCGGCAGCCGGGGGTGAGGCCTGGCGGGTCGGAGCGGCGGCCGATGTCCTGGGCGCTGCCGGGGCCTTGGTCGTCGGGGCGGCGTCGGCCTTGTCGGCCGCCGAGGGAGCCGCGCTCTCCTCCGTCTTCTCCGCCTGGGCCCGCTTCGTCTGCTCGGACGTCTTCGAAGGCGAAGCGGACGGCGTTGCCGAGGAACCGGGGGTGCGCGAAGCCTCAGACCCCTCGGAACGCCCCGTTCCGCGGCTGGCCGAGGCCGACGACAGGCCGCGGTCGGCCGGCGCTGTGGTGGAACCGCCCTGCGTCAGCAGGTCCGGCGCCCCCTCCGCGCGGACCTGGTCGGCGGCCGTGCCGCCGCTCACGTGGTAGCCGGCGCCGCCGGGCAGCAGTCCGGAGGCCACGGCCACGGCTCCGACGGCCATGGCCGCGGAGGCGCCGACCAGTCCGGTACGCAGGTGGATGGCGGACCGCTTCCTGCGGCGTGCGCCCCGGTGGCGGCGGGTGTCCACAGCGTTGTCCGCGTCGGCGGCCGGACCTGCTTCGGGACCTGCGGCGGAGCGTCGATGGCGGCCCATCTGCTGTCCCCTTCTGGCGAGCTGGACGCCGGTCTCGGCGTCCACATGCCTCACCCGATCGGGTGAGGCTATTGCGACCGGACTTTACGCCATGGCCTCTGGGGCGGAAGTGCTCGTTGAGCAATTGGCCGGTTAGCGTTCTGGCATGAACGACGATGTGCGACTCACTGCTTGGGTACGCGGCCGAGTACAGCAAGTAGGATTCCGGTGGTTCACCAGGGCAAACGCTTTGGAGATCGGTGGCCTCACCGGATTCGCCCTCAATCTCGACGACGGTCGAGTACAGGTTGTCGCGGAAGGGCAACGTGAGAATTGCCACCGTCTGCTGGAGTGGCTGCGCTCCGACGACACACCCGGACGCGTGGACGGAGTCACTGAGATCTGGGACACCCCACGCGGTGGTTACGAGGGGTTTGGCATCCGCTGATCCTGATCCGAATGCGGACCGAATTCGGGGCCGTGTTCGGACCGTGTTCGAGAGGCGGCGCGGGGTGACGCTGTGCGCCGCTCATCCGCGTACACATGAAATGACCTGCGGAAGAACCGAGTGGTTGCCAAGAATCGGTTGCCGTGCCAGGCTGCGGCAGTAAGGATGATCTCCACGCCCTTCAGGGCCCCGCAGGAGAGTCGCGCCGTATGATCGTCAAGCCGCGCGCCCCGGGGACGCCCGCCTCTACAGGGTGTGATCGTGTTGACCGTCAAACTTTTTGGTGAGACGCTGAAAACCCCGCGCACCTTAGCTGTTTGGCAGAGCTGGTTGGCAGCAGAACCGCAGTGATGACAGAGCGCTGCCGAGCACCGCGGGTGCGATTCCCTCACGACCCACACCGCATCGGTCGGTCACTCAGTGTGGAGGACCATCCATCATGGCAAAGGCGCTTCTCGGTTACGTCGGCGGTTCCGACCCGCGACTCCTCGCCGAGATGCGACGGCTTCAGCAGCGCGTCCAGGATCTTGAATCCGAGCTGGTACGGATTCAGGACGAGAACGACGCGCTCAATGCCGCCGCCCAGCACCAAGAGTCGCTGCTCGACAGCATCGACATTGACGTACCCCAGGCGGAGCCGGCGCTGACCTGACCGATGGCCCACAGGGGCCGGTCGGGCTGCACGCGTCAGCCGTCTGAGTTCATCACCGGATCGTCACCGGATCACTGGAGATCATCGCTCTGATCTGTCGCGCTATTGATCCGTCACACAGCACAGCAGCAAGATTTAAAGGGGCGCCTCGGCGTCCCTTCTTTTCTTTCTTTTTCTCGCGGACCTGCGCCGGACCCGCCCCGGGCGTACACCCCTTCCCTTACCGTCTGATGTGCCCTGCACCTTCATCAGCGAAACCGAGAGCGAAAGGTAGAGTCCGGCGGCGTGCATCTCAAGGCCCTGACCCTGCGTGGTTTCAAATCGTTCGCCTCCGCCACGACCCTGCGGTTCGAACCGGGGATCACCTGCGTCGTCGGTCCCAATGGTTCCGGCAAGTCCAATGTGGTGGATGCGCTCTCCTGGGTCATGGGTGAGCAGGGTGCCAAATCCCTGCGCGGCGGCAAGATGGAAGATGTGATCTTCGCCGGCACCACCGGGCGGCCGCCGCTCGGACGAGCCGAAGTGTCGCTGACCATCGACAATGCGGATGGCGCACTGCCCATCGAGTACGCCGAAGTGACGATCACTCGGATCATGTTCCGCAACGGCGGCAGCGAATACCAGATCAACGGCGACACCTGCAGGCTCCTCGACATCCAGGAACTTCTCTCGGACTCCGGTATCGGCCGGGAGATGCACGTCATCGTCGGGCAGGGCCAGCTGGACTCCGTACTCCATGCCGATCCGATGGGGCGGCGCGCGTTCATCGAGGAAGCCGCAGGCGTGCTCAAGCACCGCAAGCGGAAGGAGAAGGCGCTGCGGAAGCTGGACGCCATGGGGGCCAATCTGGCCCGCGTCCAGGATCTGACGGACGAACTGCGGCGGCAGCTGAAACCGTTGGGCCGGCAGGCGGCCGTGGCCCGGCGGGCCGCCGTCATCCAGGCCGATCTGCGCGACGCCCGGCTGCGGCTGCTCGCCGACGACCTGGTGCGGCTGCACGACGCGCTGCGCAGCGAGATCGCCGACGAAGCGGCGCTGAAGCAGCGCCGGGAAGCGGCGGAGGCGGAGCTCAAGGCGGCTCTGGCACGTGAGGCGGAGCTGGAGGACGAGGTACGGCGGCTGGCGCCGCGGCTGCAGCGCGCCCAGCAGACCTGGTACGCGCTCTCGCAGCTGGCCGAGCGGGTACGCGGCACGATCTCGCTCGCCGACGCCCGGGTGAAGAGTGCCACCGCCGCACCCGAGGAGGAGCGGCGCGGCCGCGACCCGGAGGACATGGAACGCGAGGCCGCCCGGATCCGTGAGCAGGAGGCCGAGCTGGAGGCGGCGCTGGAGGCGGCGGAACACGCACTGGAGGACACCGCCGCCCACCGGGCCGAGCTGGAAAGGGAGTTGGCCGCCGAAGAACGCAGGCTCAAGGACGCGGCCCGCGCCATTGCGGACCGGCGCGAAGGGCTGGCGCGGCTGACCGGACAGGTCAACGCGGCTCGAAGCCGGGCCGGTTCGGCCCAGGCGGAGATCGACCGGCTGGCCGCCTCGCGCGACGAGGCGCAGGAGCGAGCGGTCGCAGCGCAGGAGGAGTACGAGCAGCTCAGGGCCGAAGTGGAGGGCCTGGACGCGGGCGACACGGAGCTGGGCGAGCGCCACGACACCGCCAAGCGGGAGCTGGCGGAGGCGGAGGCGGCCCTCTCGGCCGCCCGGGAGGCCGCCACCGGCGCGGAACGCAAGCGGGCGGCGGTCGCGGCCCGTCACGAGGCACTGGCCCTGGGTCTGCGCCGCAAGGACGGCACGGGAGTGCTGCTCGCCGCGAAGGACAGCCTGTCGGGCCTGCTCGGACCGGCCGCGGAACTCCTGACGGTGACCCCGGGCCACGAGGTGGCGGTGGCGGCGGCCCTGGGCGCTGCGGCGGACGCGGTGGCCGTGACGGATCCGGCCACGGCAGCGAACGCCATCCGCCTGCTGCGCAAGCAGGACGCGGGGCGGGCGGCGTTGCTGCTGGGGGGCGCGGCGGCTGCGGGGCACGTACCGGGGCAGGGCGTCCCGGCCCACGGTGCTGCCGGCCTCGCCGAGGCGTCCGGCCAGGTGCTCGGGGTGGCGGGCCCGGATGCCCCGCCGGCCGTGACCGATCTTGTTCAGGGGCCGGCCGAGCTGATGGGCGCCGTGCGCAGACTCCTGCGAGGCATGGTGGTCGTCCCCACGCTGGAGGACGCCGAGGATCTCGTTGACGCACATCCCGGGCTGACCGCCGTGACCGGCGAAGGAGACGTCCTGGGGACCCACTTTGCGCACGGCGGTTCTGCCGGCGCGCCCAGCCTTCTCGAAGTACAGGCGTCCGTCGACGAGGCCGCGGTCGAGCTGGCGGAACTGGCTGTCCGGTGCACCGATTTGGCCGAGGCCCAGCGACTCGCGGGGGAGCGGCGCAGCGGCTGCGCCGAACTGGTCGAGGAGCTGGCGGAGCGGCGCAGGGCCGCCGAGCGGGAGAAGTCCGGGGTGGCCCAGCAGCTCGGGCGGCTCGCCGGGCAGGCGCGTGGCGCCGCGGGTGAGGCCGAGCGGTCGGCCGCCTCCGCCGCGCGCGCCCAGGACGCCCTGGAACGGGCGACCGAGGAGGCCGAGGAGCTGGCCGAGCGGCTGCTCGTGGCCGAGGAGATGCCGGTCGAGGAGGAGCCCGACAACTCCGTGCGCGACCGGCTCGCGGCCGACGGGGCCAACGCCCGCCAGACCGAGATGGAGGCCCGTCTCCAGGTCCGTACCCACGAGGAACGTGTCAAGGGGCTCGCCGGACGCGCCGACTCCCTCGACCGAGGCGCCCGCGCCGAGCGCGAGGCCCGCGCCCGCGCCGAACAGCGCCGCGCCCGGCTGCGCCACGAGGCCGCGGTCGCCTCCGCCGTCGCGTCCGGCGCCCGCCAGCTCCTCTCCCACGTCGAGGTGTCCGTCGTGCGGGCCGAGGAGGAGCGGCTCGCGGCCGAGGCGGCCAAGGCGGAGCGCGAGCGGGAACTGGCCGCCGAGCGCGGCCACGGCCGCGAACTCAAGGGCGAGCTGGACAAGCTGACCGACTCCGTCCACCGCGGCGAGGTGCTGGGCGCCGAGAAGCGGATGCGGATAGAGCAGCTGGAGGCGAAGGCCCTCGAAGAGCTGGGCGTCGAGCCGGCCGGACTGGCCGCCGAGTACGGCCCCGACCAGCTGGTGCCGCCGTCGCCGGCCGCGGCGGGCGAGGAGCTGCCGGAGGACCCGGAGCACCCGCGCAACCAGCCGAAGCCGTTCGTCAGGGCCGAGCAGGAGAAGCGGCTGAAGGCCGCCGAACGGGCGTATCAGCAACTCGGGAAGGTGAATCCGCTCGCCCTGGAGGAGTTCTCGGCGCTGGAGGAGCGGCACAAGTTCCTCTCGGAACAGCTCGAAGACCTGAAGAAGACCCGGTCCGACCTGATGCAGGTGATCAAGGAGGTCGACGAGCGGGTAGAGCAGGTGTTCACGGAGGCGTACCGGGACACGGCCCGCGAGTTCGAGGGCGTCTTCTCACGGCTCTTCCCGGGCGGTGAGGGCCGGCTCGTCCTGACCGATCCTGACAACATGCTGGCGACCGGTGTCGACGTCGAGGCCCGCCCGCCGGGCAAGAAGGTCAAGCGGCTCTCCCTGCTGTCCGGCGGCGAGCGGTCTCTGACGGCCGTGGCGTTGCTGGTCTCGATCTTCAAGGCCAGGCCGAGCCCGTTCTATGTGATGGACGAGGTCGAGGCCGCGCTCGACGACACCAATCTGCAGCGGCTGATCCGGATCATGGAGGAGCTCCAGGAGAGCTCGCAACTCATCGTGATCACGCATCAGAAGCGGACGATGGAGGTCGCCGACGCGCTGTACGGCGTGTCGATGCAGGGTGACGGGGTCTCCAAGGTCATCAGCCAGCGACTGCGCTGAGGTTTTACTCGTTCTTCAAGTCTTCTACGCGGCTCTGGGTGGTCTTGGGTGGAAGTAGGCCATTGGGCGATTCTTGACTTCGTAACTTGAACACATACTCTCTGATTCGTTGTTTTTAGCTTCAAGTGGTGGCTGCTAAAAAGTTGTGCGCCACTTGGAAGTGTTTCGCCCCCCCGCCTGACGACCCCCCGCCTGACGGCGCGGCCAGGCACCAGGAGTTCATGTGACCAGCGCATCGCAGACATCAGGATCCGGAGCCCGAGCGGCTCATCCGGAACACCTCGGCCACGTCATCTTCATCACGGCAGCCGCTGCGATGGGTGGCTTCCTCTTCGGCTACGACAGCGCCGTGATCAACGGCGCCGTCGAGGCGATCCGCGATCGCTACGCCATCGGCTCCGGAACGCTTGCCCAGGTCATCGCCATCGCCCTGATCGGCTGCGCCATCGGTGCCGCCACGGCGGGCCGCATCGCCGACCGGATCGGCCGCATCCGGTGCATGCGGATCGCCTCGGTGCTGTTCACCGTCAGCGCCATCGGCTCCGCGCTCCCGTTCGCCCTCTGGGACCTGGCCTTCTGGCGGATCATCGGCGGCTTCGCCATCGGCATGGCCTCGGTCATCGGCCCGGCCTACATCGCCGAGGTCTCGCCGGCCGCCTACCGTGGCCGGCTCGGCTCCTTCCAGCAGGCTGCGATCGTCATCGGCATCGCCATCTCGCAGCTGGTGAACTTCGGCATCCTGCAGATTGCCGACGGCGACCAGCGCGGCACGATCGGCGGCCTGGAAGCCTGGCAGTGGATGCTCGGTGTGATGGTCGTTCCCGCGGCCCTGTACGGGCTGTTGTCGTTCGCGATCCCCGAGTCGCCGCGGTTCCTGATCTCGGTCGGCAAGAAGGAGCGGGCCCGGGAGATCCTCCGTGAGGTCGAGGGCAAGACCGTCGACCTGGACGCCCGCGTCCTGGAGATCGAGACCGCCATGCACCGCGAGCACAAGTCCACCTTCAAGGACCTGCTCGGCAGCCGTTTCGGCTTCCTGTCGATCGTCTGGGTCGGTATCGGCCTCTCGGTCTTCCAGCAGCTCGTCGGCATCAACGTGGCGTTCTACTACTCGGCGACGCTGTGGCAGTCCGTCGGTATCGACCCGACCGACTCCTTCTTCTGGTCCTTCACCACATCGATCGTCAACATCATCGGTACGGTGATCGCGATGGTCCTGGTCGACCGAATCGGCCGCAAGCCGCTCGCGCTCGCCGGCTCCGCCGGCATGGCGATCGCACTGGCCTTCGAGGCCTGGGCCTTCTCCGCCGATCTGGTCAACGGCAAACTCCCGACCGCCCAGGGCGTCGTCGCCCTGATCGCGGCCCATGTCTTCGTGCTCTTCTTCGCCCTGTCGTGGGGTGTGGTGGTCTGGGTCTTCCTCGGCGAGATGTTCCCGAACAGGATCCGCGCCGCCGCACTCGGTGTCGCCGCCTCCGCCCAGTGGATCGCCAACTGGGCGATCACCGCGAGCTTCCCGAGCCTGGCCGACTGGAGCCTGTCGGGCACCTACATCATTTACACCTGCTTCGCCGTGCTCTCGATCCCCTTCGTGCTCAAGTTCGTGAAGGAGACCAAGGGCAAGGCGTTGGAGGAGATGGGCTGATCCCCGCTGCCCCTCTCCTCGACCACGCGTCCCCGGCCCGCGCCCGCGCCCGCGCGCCGGGGACGTGTGCATCTGCGCACGTCACTGTGCGAGGGCGGCGCAGAACAACCGCAGGCTGCGCCATCCCTCCTCGACCGGCATTCCGCCGCACAGCGGATGCAGCACCAGGCTGTCGGCCTCCAGTGCGGCCAGCTGCTGCGGGGTGACGACCCGGTAGACCCCCTCGTCCCGCAGGTGCGCCACCGTCGTGGCCGCCGAACGCACGGCCGAGCGGATGTCCTTCGACTGCCAGGAGGCGTACGTCCGCGCCTCGTGCAGGAAGTGCTCGCCGTACTCGGCCCATGTCCGATCGGGATCCTCCGACACATGAAGCAACGGCGTCTCGGCCGCCGGCATCATGCAGAACCCCTCCGTCCCGTGGACCGCGCGCTGCTCGTGGTAGTACGCCTCCAGTTCGGGCAGGTGCGCGCTCGGGAAGAACGGCAGCTCCAGCCGGGCCGCCCGCCGCGCCGCCGCTCGCGAACTGCCGCCCACCAGCAGCAGCGGATGCGGCTGGGTGTACGGGCGCGGAGTGACCCGGACCGTGCGGCCCCGGTACGGGAACGGCTCGCCGGTCCATGCCTGCAACAGGGTCTCCAACAGCTCATCCTGGAGCCGGCCGCGCCTGCCCCACTCGACGCCCGCCTGCTCGTACTCCTCGGGCCGGTATCCGATGCCCGCGACCGTCACCAGCCGGCCCCCGCTCAGCAGATCGAGGACCGCGATGTCCTCCGCCAGCCGCAGCGGGTCGTGCAGGGGGCCGATGATCGCCGAGACCGTGACCGCGATCCGGCTCGTGGCGCCGAAGACCGATCCGGCGAAGACGAAGGGGGAAGGAAGCCAGGAGTTGGCGGCGCCGTGGTGCTCCTCGGTCTGCATGGTGTCGACGCCGTGCCCGTCGGCGTACGCAGCCATCTCCAGCGCCGCACGGTAGCGGGCCGAGAGGGACTCGGGGGTGGCATCGGGATCGACGAGATTGAACCGGACCACTGTGAAAGCCATGACGGGTGTCCCCTTTCGCCGGGCGGGCTGGCGCGCCGGGACAGTAACTGACATGACGTCAGAAGTGTAGGGGCGTGCCGCCACCGCGCCCGGCCGGGCGCGGCAGCAGGGCGTACAGCGCGCCGGAGACGGCGATGGTGACCGCCCAGCCCAGGCCGTGGCGCCCGATCCAGGTGGTGGCGAGCGGGCCGGTGAACCACTTCACACCGGTCAGCAGCAGCCCCACCACCAGCCCCGTACCCCACGCGGCAACGGCGGGTACGGAGAAGCCGCCGGTGTACCAGTAGGCGCCGGCGGGAGTGGTGTCCAGCAGCGCCGCCGCATCGTACGTACGCCCCCGCAGCAGATCCACGCCGAAGACGCCGATCCAGGCGGAGAACGTCACCGCGAGCAACGTCAGAAAGGAGACGAACGAATCGATAAAACTACTCGCCGCCGTCATGAGCATCCCGCCGAGAAGGAGACTGATGGCGGCATTCACCCCGACCGCCCACGTGCGCGGGATCTTGAACCCCAGCGTCTGCGCGGTGAAACCGGCCGAATACATCGACATCGCATTGATCAGCACCATTCCCACCACGGAAATGAGCAGATAAGGCACCGAGATCCAGTCCGGCAGGAGCGTGCCGATGAAGGAGACCGGATCGCTGCTGGTGGCCAGGTCCGGAGTGGCCACCGCCATCACCGCACCCATCAGCACCAGCGGCAGCGAGACGAGCACCGCGCCGCCCACGGTCGCCCCCACCACCGCCCGGCCTGGGGTGGTGCGCGGCAGATAGCGGGTGAAGTCCGGGCCGGACGGCACCCAGCTGATGCCGCCGGCCGCCAGGGTTCCGATTCCGGCGATCATCAGCGCCGTCGGACACGGCAGCTGTAGATGCGGTCGTGTGACGCGTCGGTGCTGGCCAGCTGGGTGATGGGGCGCCTGCGGGCATGAGTACGGCCACCGTGATCAT
>NZ_JBEXID010000080.1:0-30820 GCF_040608395.1 Streptomyces sp. NPDC005181 | reverse complement strand
CTGGAACCGCTGGCGACGCCGCCACCAGACACAAGCCCGCATCAGCCACTACCGCCAACGAGAACACTCACCGTGACAACACCGGCTGTAGTACCAGTGCGGTCGCGGCGTCGATGAGCGTGAGCATGGTCCACATGGCAGCCCCCGATCCGGACGTGCTCCGGATGAATGTGCGTATGCGAGGGGTATCTCCGTGTGAAGCACGGCCAATCCGAACAAGCCTGATTTCAGAGCTTTTTCTGAGCTTGCTCCGAGCTGCTCGCTTACCTCCTGGTGATCCGGTCGATCCCGTCCACGGACCGTAGGAGCCCGTGCCGGCGCTGCCGTCGGACTTCCCCGTGCTCGCGGTCCGGGCCATCGCCCTCGCGCCCGACTCCGGGCTCGCGGCCCTCCGGGGCGACTCCGGCGACGCCGACTTGTGGCGGGGCATCCTCGTACGGCTGCGCGCCGTGCTCGATGCGACGGGCGCGCCGACCCTCTGCCAAGCATCTCCTGGAGGCAAACAAAAAACCCGGTCCGAATTGACGGCCGGGGTATTTCTTCGCCTATATTGAATAGTTCCGTGTGCGCATACTGCACAATATGCGGAGAACTTCAATAAATATACTCTATCGCGTCAGGGGCTGAATTGTCAACCGAGGATATGCGGCAGGAACAGCAATTCGTCTCCCTCGCCCACGAGCGGCTCGACCAGCTCCGGGTAGCGGCCGAAGCCGCCATGCGCGCCACGATCGCGCAGCTCAGCACCGGTCGACAGGCGCGGGTGGAGCGCGATATCGGCGTCGCCGAGCACTCCGCCTCGCTCGCCGCGCTGAATGCCGCCGTCACGGGACTCTGTTTCGGACGGATCGACAGGCGCGACGGAGTCACCTACCACATCGGGCGCACCGGAATTCGGCGGGACGACGCCGAGCGGACCCCGTTGCTGATCGACTGGCGGGCTCCCGTCGCGCGGCCGTTCTATCTCGCGACCGGGTATGAACCGATGGGGCTGCGCCGCAGGAGGCACATCACCACGCAGGGGCGCACGGTCACCGGGTTGCACGACGAGATCATGGATCTCGCCGACACCACGCGCACCGGATACGAGTCGCACGACGCCGACGAGGTGCTGCTCGCCGCGCTGAACAGCGCCCGCACAGGCCGGATGGGCGACATCGTCTCGACCATCCAGGCCGAGCAGGACCACATCATCCGCGCCCCGCAGCGCGGGGTGCTCGTCGTCGAGGGAGGGCCGGGCACCGGGAAGACCGCAGTCGCGCTGCACCGGGCCGCGTATCTGCTGTACGCACACCGGGAGCAGCTCGCCAAGCGGGCCGTGCTGATCGTCGGGCCCAACCCGGCCTTCCTCGGCTACATCGGCGACGTACTGCCCTCGCTCGGTGAGACCGGCGTTCTGCTGTCGACGGTCGGCGAACTGTTCCCCGGCGTGCACGCCACCGGAACCGACAGCCCCGCGGCCGCCGCCGTCAAGGGACGGGCGGACATGGCCGGCGTGCTGGCCGAGGCCGTACGGGACCGGCAGCAGGTGCCCGAGAAGGGCGAGCCGATCGTCATCGCGCACGACGACGGGGAGCTGAACCTCGACTGGGACATGGCAGTCGAAGCGCGGCACAAGGCCCGCGAGACCGGGCTGCCGCACAATCTCGCCCTGCCCACCTTCGCCTTCCGGATCATCGACGATCTCACCACGCAACTCGCCGACCGCATCGGCGCCGACCCCTACGGCGGCCCGAACTTCCTCGGCCCCGACGACATCGCCCAGCTCGGCAAGGGCATCGCCGCCAGCGCGGAGGTGCACGCCGCCATCACCTCCTTGTGGCCCCCGCTCACCCCGCAGGAGTTCCTCGCCGGCTATCTGGAGGAGCCCACGCATCTGGCCGAGGACGACGCCGAGCTGCTCCGGCGCGCGAAGGAGGCGGCCTGGACACCTGCCGACGTGCCCCTCCTCGACGAGGCCGCCGAGCTCCTCGGTGCGGACGACTCAGCCGCCCAGGCCGCCGCCGAGGCCGAGCGGGCCCGCCAGATCGCCTACGCGCAAGGCGTCCTCGACGTCTCGTACGCCTCCCGTACCTACGAGTTCGAGGACAAGGAGGACATCGACGAGGACGCCTCCGAGGTCCTCGCGGCGCACGACATCATCGACGCCGAACGGTTCGCCGAGCGTCAGGAGGAGGCCGACCACCGCAGCGCCGCCGAGCGCGCCGCCGCCGACCGGACCTGGGCGTTCGGGCACATCATCGTCGACGAGGCGCAGGAGCTGTCGGCCATGGCCTGGCGGCTGCTGATGCGCCGCAGCCCGACCCGCTCGATGACCCTGGTCGGCGACCCGGCCCAGACCGGCGACCTGGCAGGCTGCGACTCCTGGCAGGAGATCCTCGCGCCGCACGTCCAGGACCGCTGGCAGCTGGCCCGGCTCGGGGTCAACTACCGTACGCCCGCCGAGATCATGGAATACGCGGCCGAGCGGCGCCGGGCCACCGATCCCGCCTTCGAACCCCCGCGCTCCATCCGCTCCACCGGTGCACGGCCCTGGGAGCGCACCCTGCCGCTCGCCGACGTGGCCGGGCTCGCCGAGGCCGAGACCCCGGCGGAGGGCAGGCTCGCCGTCATCGCCCCACGCGAGCTCCATGCGGAACTCACAGGACTCGACGACGGGCCGCTGGATCTGCACCGGCCCGTCGTCCTGCTCGACCCGCGTCAGGCCAAGGGCCTGGAGTTCGACACGGTTCTCGTCGTCGCGCCCGCGCTGATGACCCCCAACGATCTCTATGTGGCGCTGACCCGGGCCACCCAGCGGCTCGGGATCATCACACCGGCTTCAGCCACACCGTCGCCAGCGGCGGCAGAGTGAGCTGGACGCTCGTGCGGTGACCGTGGGCGGCGACGGACTCCGGCTTCAGCGGATCCGGGTTGAGGACGTCACCGCCGCCGTACCGTGCCGCGTCCGTGTTGAGCACCTCCGCCCAGGCGGACACGGACGGCGGCACGCCCAGCCGGTACTCGTGGCGGACCACCGGCGAGAAGTTCGACACCGCGAGCAGCGGCGCACCGTCCGCGTCGAAACGCAGGAAGGCGAAGACATTGTCCTCGGCGGCTCCGCCGTCGACCCAGGCGAAGCCCTCGGGGACGGTGTCCCGCTGCCACAGCGCCGGAGTCGCCGCGTACACCGCGTTCAGCTCACGCACCAGGTCCCGTACGCCCCGGTGGTCCGCCTCCGCCGCGTACGACGGGTCGAGCAGCCACCAGTCCGGGCCATGGCCCTCCGACCACTCGGCGCCCTGGGCGAACTCCTGCCCCATGAACAGCAGCTGCTTGCCCGGGTGCGCCCACATGTAGCCGAGATACGCCCGGTGGTTGGCGCGCTGCTGCCACCAGTCGCCGGGCATCTTCGACACCAGCGCCCGCTTGCCGTGCACGACCTCGTCGTGCGAGATCGGCAGCACGTAGTTCTCGCTGTACGCGTACACCATCGAGAAGGTCATCTCGTTGTGGTGGTACTTGCGGTGCACCGGCTCCTTCGACATGTACTCCAAGGAGTCGTGCATCCAGCCCATGTTCCACTTCAGTCCGAAACCGAGCCCGCCGAAGCCGCCGGGGCCGACATGGTGGGTGGCGCGCGTGACGCCGTCCCAGGCGGTGGACTCCTCGGCGATGGTGATGACGCCAGGATTCCGCCGGTAGACGGTGGCGTTCATCTCCTGGAGGAAGGCGACAGCATCCAGATTCTCCCGGCCGCCGTGCTCGTTCGGAGCCCATTCCCCGTCCTCGCGCGAGTAGTCGAGGTAGAGCATCGAGGCGACGGCGTCGACCCGCAGCCCGTCGATGTGGAACTCCTCGCACCAGTACGTGGCATTGGCGACCAGGAAGTTGCGCACCTCCGTGCGGCCGAAGTCGAACTCGAGCGTGCCCCAGTCGGGGTGCGCGGCGCGGGCCGGGTCCGAGTGCTCGTACAGCGGGCGGCCGTCGAACTCGGCGAGCGCCCAGTCGTCGCGCGGGAAGTGGGCGGGCACCCAGTCGACGATGACGCCGATGCCGGCCCGGTGCAGCGCATCGATCAGATACCGGAAGTCGTCCGGGGTACCCAAACGCGACGTCGGGGCGAAGAAACCGGTGACCTGATAGCCCCAGGAGCCGCCGAAGGGATGCTCGGAGACCGGCATCAGCTCCACATGTGTGAACCCCAGATCCCTTACATATGCTGGGAGTTGCTCGGCGAGCCGGCGGTAGGTGAGTCCCGGCCGCCAGGACGGCAGATGCACCTCGTACACGGACAACGGCGCCTCGTGCACGGGTACGTCCCCGCGGTGCGCCATCCACTCCTGGTCCTGCCACTCGTGGTGCGAGGCCGTCACGACCGAGGCATTGGCGGGCGGGACCTCGGTGTGGCGGGCCATCGGGTCGGCGCGCACCGTGTGCGTACCGTCCGGGCGGCAGATGTCGAACTTGTAGAGCGCGCCCTCGCCGATCGCGGGGAGGAACAGCTCCCAGACCCCGCTGGAACCGAGCGAACGCATCGGGAAGCCCGTGCCGTCCCAGTAGTTGAAGTCCCCCATGACCCGCACACCGCGGGCATTGGGCGCCCAGACGGTGAACCGGGTGCCGGTGATCCCCTGGTGCTCCATGGGCTGCGCGCCGAGGGCGGTCCACAGCTCCTCGTGCCGCCCCTCGCCGATCAGATGCAGATCGAGGTCGCCGAGCGCGGGCAGGAAGCGGTATGGATCATGGACCTCGATCTCGTTGTCCGCGTAGCCGACCAGGAGTTGGTACTCGGGGACGGACGGCATCGGCAGCAGGCCGGAGAAGAGGCCGTCGCCGTCGTCGTGCAGCGTGGCCCGCAGTCCCTTGGCGAGCACGGTCACCGATCGCGCGTACGGACGGAGCACCCGGAACGCCACACCGCCGCGGACCATGTGTGCGCCGAGCAGATCGTGCGGGGCGTGGTGCTCACCGGCCAGCAACCGCCCCCGGTCGCCGTCGTCGAGGGCCCGCACCGGCCGGACACCGCGACCGCCGCCGCCACGCCGCGGCCGCGGGGGAGAGGCATCGGCCCGCTTGGCTGCCGGCTTCTTCCGCTTGGCCGGGGAGGTTGCCGAGGCCGCGGGTGCTGAGGGTCCTGCCGTGGCCGTGGGAGCGGAGAGTGCCGCGGTGGTTGCAGGGACCGGCTGGGCCGCCGGGGTCGGCGTGGCCGCGGGTGCTGATGGGGTCGCGGTGGAATCGGGCGCGTTGCGGGACGGCTTGCGGGCGGTCACAGGGACAGCCTCCTCGAAGGGTGTTGGTGAGGCAGGAATCAGGTGCCCGGGCAGGGAAGAGGCCCCCGGCCGAAGAAGGCGCGCACTGCGCAGGTGCATCAGTCGACGGCGGCGGCCAGGCGGTGGATCGCGGCCATCGGGACCGGCAGCCAGTCGGGCCGGTGGCGGGCCTCGTACAGCACCTCGTACACCGCCTTGTCGGTCTCATGGGCGCGCAGCAACTCCGGCTCGCTGCGCGGATCGACGCCAGCGGCCTCCGCGTACCCGTCGCAGTAGGCCGCCCGGCAGCGGGCCGCCCACTCGGCGTTCCAGGGCCGGTGCGAGCGGGCCGCGTAGTCGAAGGAGCGGAGCATGCCCGCGATGTCGCGCACCG
This sequence comes from Streptomyces sp. NPDC005181, assembly GCF_040608395.1. Taxonomy (NCBI): domain Bacteria; kingdom Bacillati; phylum Actinomycetota; class Actinomycetes; order Kitasatosporales; family Streptomycetaceae; genus Streptomyces; species Streptomyces sp. NPDC005181. The sequence goes on along the minus strand of NZ_JBEXID010000080.1, from coordinate 25,195 downwards.
GCGGCTGCGGACGGCGGCGTTCCAGGAGGGGACGCGCCGGTTCGCCCTCGAAATCGATCAGTGACCAGAAACCGTCGGCCGCGCGCAGTGTCTGGCCGAGATGGAGGTCGCCGTGGACGCGTTGTGCGGCCCAGCTGCGGCCCTTGTGCCCCAGCGCGGCAACGGCGTCGAACGCGGTGCGCAGCCCGGGGACGTAAGGCACAAGAGCCGGAACCGCCTGGGCAGCCGCCTCCAGCCGCTGCAACATACCGGCGGCGAGATGCTCGGTCTGGGCGCTGCGCAGCACGGGCGTCGGCAGGGCGGTGGCGAGCGCCGTGTGCACCTCGGCCGTGGCCCGTCCGAGGGCGCGGGCCTCGCGGGTGAAGTCATGGCCCGCGCCCAGCGCGCGCAGCGCCAGCTGCCAGCCGTCCTCCGCACCGCGCAGGAACGGCTGGAGCACGCCGAGGGTGAGTGGCTCGGGGGCCGTCGCCTCGAACCAGGCGACGGGTTCCGGGACCCGCCCGCAGCCTTCCCGGGAGAGAGCGAGCGGCAGTTCGAGATCGGGGTTGGTGCCGGGGAAGACCCGACGGAAGATCTTGAAGATATAGGCGTTGCCGAAGACGAGGGAGGAGTTGGACTGCTCGGTGTCGAGCACGCGTGGGGTGAGGCCGGCAGGGATGGGGGCGGCGCCCCGGTCGAAGCGGAGGGTGCCGAGGGTGCCCGGGGTACGCAGCCGTTCCAGCAGAAGTTCGGCGAGGTGCGGATCGTGCAGACCTTCGTAGACCGTCCGGCCGGCGAGTGGACCGCCCGTCACATGACCGATGAGGGCCGGGGCGAGCCGTGGCGGCAGCGTGGACCGTACCCCGAGCAGCATTTGGTAGCAGTCGTCGGGCGACTGGGCGGGCATGGAGGGCTGGTGGACCCGGATCAGCAGATGGAGCAGCCCCGGTCCCGCCCCGGAGCCGGCCGCCTGACCGATGCCGGTGGAATCGGTATCCACCGGCAGTATTTCGGTCGCCGAGACCAGGGAGAAGGCCGTGACCGGCCGTCCCTTGCCCGCGAACCACCGCTGCCGGGGCAGCCATTCATGCAGCAGTGGGGCGAGTGACGGGAGCAGGGCTGTGCTGTTCGCGAGGGCGACCCGAGTGGATGCAGCCTCCGACATGGCATCGCGTCCTTTCCCCGGGCACACCACAGGATGCGAAGAGTGTCCCGGATTGCGGCAATAGCTGTCCGGCTGTGCGGGACGTGTCGGGTCAGGATGGTCCGTACGGACTCGACGTGGGGGCCTCGAAAAGCCACGAGGTCCCCGGAAGGACTCCGAACGACTCCGGGAGTGCCGCCCCGAAGGGCTCCGAAGTTCCGTAACTGCCTGAAGAGCCCTGAAGATCCCCAAAGAGCCCTGAAGAGCTCGATGTGGGGGAGAGTGCCCCGTGCGGGGCGGCGGAAACCGCCCCGCGACGAGTGGTCCGAATTGACGCCGCATCAGCTCGGCGGCGCGTCCTTCCGCAACCGGAACCAGTAGAACCCGTGCCCGGCGAGAGTCAGCAGATAGGGCCACTGACCGATCGCGGGGAAGCGCACTCCACCGATCAGCTCCACTGGATGACGCCCGTTGAACGACCGCAGATCGAGCTCCGTCGGCTGCGCGAACCGCGAGAAGTTGTGCACGCACAGGACGAGATCGTCCTTGTACTCGCGGGTGAAGGCGAGCACGGCGGGGTTCGAGGACGGCAGTTCGCTGTACGAGCCGAGACCGAACGCCCGATTCTGCTTACGGATTTCGATCATCCGCCGTGTCCAGTGCAGCAGCGACGACGGCGAGGCCATTGCCGCCTCGACGTTGGTCACTTGGTAGCCGTACACCGGATCCATGATCGTGGGGAGATATAGGCGCCCCGGATCACTGGAGGAGAATCCCGCGTTCCGGTCGGGCGTCCACTGCATCGGGGTCCGCACGGCATCCCGGTCGCCCAGCCAGATGTTGTCGCCCATCCCGATCTCGTCCCCGTAGTACAGAATCGGGGAGCCCGGCAGGGACAGGAGCAGCGCCGTGAAGAGCTCGATCTGGTTGCGGTCGTTGTCGAGCAGGGGCGCGAGCCGCCGCCGGATGCCGATGTTCGCCCGCATCCGCGGATCCTTGGCGTACTCCGCGTACATGTAGTCGCGCTCTTCGTCCGTGACCATCTCGAGCGTGAGCTCGTCGTGGTTGCGCAGGAAGATGCCCCACTGACAGCCGGACGGGATCTGCGGGGTCTTCGCCAGGATTTCGGAGACTGGGTAGCGGCTCTCGCGCCGTACGGCCATGAAGATCCGCGGCATCACCGGGAAGTGGAACGCCATATGGCATTCGTCGCCGCCGGCCGGGAAGTCTCCGAAGTAGTCGACGACGTCTTCCGGCCACTGATTGGCCTCGGCGAGCAGCACGGTGTCCGGGTAGTGCGCGTCGATCTCCTTGCGGAGCCGCTTGAGGAACTGGTGGGTCTCCGGGAGGTTCTCGCAGTTGGTGCCCTCCCGCTGGTAGAGGTACGGCACGGCGTCGACGCGGAAGCCGTCGATACCGAGGTCCAGCCAGAAGCGGAGTGCGGAGATGATCTCCTCCTGCACCGCCGGGTTCTCGTAGTTGAGATCGGGCTGGTGGGAGAAGAACCGGTGCCAGTAGTACTGCTTGCGCACCGGGTCGAAGGTCCAGTTGGACGTCTCGGTGTCGACGAAGATGACCCGGGCGTCCTGGAACTGCTTGTCGTCATCGGCCCAGACGTAGTAGTCGCCGTACGGGCCGTCCGGGTCGTTGCGGGACTGCTGGAACCAGTCGTGCTGATCGCTCGTGTGGTTCATGACGAAGTCGATGATCACGCGCATCCCGCGCTGGTGCGCGGCATCGACGAACTCCACGAAGTCGGCGAGATCGCCGAACTCCGGCAGCACCGCGGTGTAGTCGGAGACGTCGTAGCCGCCGTCGCGCAGCGGCGACTTGAAGAACGGCGGCAGCCAGAGACAGTCGACGCCCAGCCACTGCAGGTAGTCCAACTTGGCGGTCAGACCCCTGAGGTCACCGATGCCGTCACCGTTGGAGTCCTGGAAGGACCGGACGAGGACTTCGTAGAAGACGGCGCGCTTGAACCAGTCGGGATCGCGGTCCTTGGCCGGGGTGTCCTCGAACGTGTCGTGGACGGGCTCATTGACAATCATGGTGTGGGTGACCCTCCGGTCGGCGGGGACGGTCGCAGGACGACGATGTGCGCGGGCGTGACGCCCGGCTCTAGGCGCACATAGAAGTTCCTGCCCCAGTGATAGGTGTGGCCGGCGAGCTCGTCGCGCACCGGCACGGTCTCGTGCCAGTCGAGGCCGAGTTGCGGCATGTCCAACGAGACCGTGGCCTCCTGGGTGTGGTGAGGGTCAAGGTTGACGACCACCAGAACGATGTTCGAACCCGAGCGCTTGCTGTACACGATCAGCGCGTCGTTGTCGGCGGTGTGAAAGTGCACGTCGCGCAGTTGCTGCAGGGCGGGGTGACGGCGCCTGATCCGGTTGAGGGAGGTGATGAGCGGAGTCAGGGAACGGCTCTCGCGGTCGGCCGATTCCCAGTCCCTGGGCCGGATTTCGTACTTCTCCGAGTTCAGGTACTCCTCACTGCCGGCCCGTACCGGGGTGTTCTCGCACAGCTCGTACCCCGCGTACATGCCCCAGGTCGGCGAGAGCGTCGCGGCGAGCACGGCCCGGGCCTCGAAGGCCGGGCGTCCGCCGTCCTGGAGATAGCCCGGCAGGATGTCCGGAGTGTTCACGAAGAAGTTGGGCCGCATGTAGGAGGCCGCGTCACCGGACAGTTCGGTGACGTATTCCGTGAGCTCCTGCTTGGTGTTGCGCCAGGTGAAGTACGTGTACGACTGCTGGAAGCCGATCGTCGCGAGCGTATGCATCATCGCGGGACGGGTGAACGCCTCGGCCAGGAAGATCACATCGGGGTCGGTGCGATTGATGTCGGCGATCACCTTCTCCCAGAAGATCACCGGCTTGGTGTGCGGATTGTCGACGCGGAAGATCCGTACGCCGTGGTCCATCCAGAACCGGAGGATGCGGAGGGTCTCCGCCACCAGGCCCCGCAGATCCTTGTCGAAGTCGATCGGATAGATGTCCTGGTACTTCTTGGGCGGGTTCTCGGCGTAGGTGATGGTGCCGTCCGGCCGGTGGTGGAACCACTCGGGGTGCTTCTCCACCCACGGGTGGTCGGGGGAGCACTGGAGCGCGAAGTCCAGCGCGACCTCCATGCGCAGAGTGCGGGCGGTCTCGACGAAGTGGTCGAAATCGTCGAGCGTGCCGAGCTCGGGGTGAACGGCATCGTGACCACCCTCGGCCGAACCGATTGCCCACGGCACCCCGACATCGTGGGCGCCGGGGGACAACGAGTTGTTGGGGCCCTTGCGATGGGTGGTCCCAATGGGGTGGATGGGCGGGAGATAGACGACGTCGAACCCCATGGCGGCGACAGCGGGCAGCCGCTCGGCAGCGGTACGGAACGTGCCGGCGATGATCCTTCCCTGCTGTTGCTCCTCCTCCGCCTTGGCCGACGCCTTCGAAGCCCTGCCCTTCTTGGCGGCCTTGGTCGCCTTCACCGGCTCGGCCGGTTCGATCCGGGCCCCCTCGGACCGGGGGAACAGCTCGTACCAGGACCCGAACAGGGCCCGTCGGCGCTCGACGACGAGGGGGAGCGGGCGGGCCGCGGTGACCAGCTCGCGCAGCGGGTGGCGGGCGAGTGCGGCGGTGGCCTCGGGAGCGAGCGCGGCGGCGAGCCGGGCGGCCGCCGGACGGGACTCGTCACGCAGCGCATCGGCCGCGGCCAGCACCGCCTCGCGCCCGTCCCGTTTCGGTACGCCCTCGGCGGCCCGTTCGTACAGCTCGGCGCCCTCGGCCAGGACGAGCGCGGAGTCGATCCCGGCGGGGATCTTGATCTGGGCACACCGGCGCCAGGTGGTCACCGGATCGCTCCAGGCCTCGACCGTGTACGTCCAGCGCCCTTCGGAGTCCGGGGTGACATCGGCGCCCCAGCGGTCGGAGCCGGGGGCGAGCTCACGCATCGGCGTCCACGGGCCGGTTCGTCCGCTCGGATCCCGCAGAACCGCATTGGCGGCGACCGCGTCATGGCCTTCACGGAACACGGTGGCCGTGATCTGGAAGGTCTCACCGGCAACGGCCTTCGCGGGCCTTCTGCCGCAGTCGACGAGGGGGCGGACGTCGAGGACGGGAATGCGACCGATCATGGAATCACCTGGGGACTGGAGCTCGGGCTGCACGGCGCGCGGCGAGGCCGTGAAGGGCTGAGCGAGCACGCCGCGACTGTGGGGGTCCGTCCTTTCTAGCTGCTCCGTTGTCGGCTGATGGGGTGTGAGCATGGTCGCTCCTGTCCGCGTTCACTCGAATGGCACTCGAATGGCTGGGGCGCGGGTGTGGTGTACGGGTGAGAACCGGATGCACACCGGACGCGTACGCACTGCATACGAGCCGCTGCTGGATCGCAGATGATCTGCATTCGGGCGGTAATCGGGTTGTGTACCGCAGAAGCCTTCCCACCGTTCTCGGGGGGCCAATCCAGTGGTTTGTTAACTACTCGGGCGTAGCTGTGAAGGTCTGAATGCGCCGGGCTCCGCCCCCTGGTACCCGGGCCGGTGTGTTCGGCCTCGCCGGCACTCGGGCGGGCTGCGCCGGTCGTGGGCGTCGTCGTGTCAGTTCCATGAGCCGAAACCTCCTCCTCGACGTGGAGCGCGCTGCACGGAGTCGCGCCGGTGGCCGGCCGATCCGCCCCGAACCCCGTACGCGCCACACGGCAGCCTTCCCTGTGGGATGAGGTGCCACAAGGCCACCCGAGGGGGTGGAATCAGCCATAACCCCCGTGGCGGACGTGCAGCGATTGGCTCCGAGGGGGCAGTGATACGGAGGGGGCCCATGCGGCCGGGGAGCTTCGGTCAGGGGCGTAGCCGGGGCGGGCGGCTCACCGGGCGTCGCCCCGCTGTGAGCCGGTCGCGCGCCGTGGTTTCGCAGTGGGGCACACCGCTACCGTCGAGGGTGACGGAGAGGCGCACACCGTGGTGCGTCCCCTCGGATTCGTACGTCCCCTGTAAAGGTGGAATACGTGAAGGCCATTCGTCGATTCACCGTGCGTCCCGTCCTCCCCGATCCCCTTCAACCGCTCAGTGACCTTGCCCGCAACCTGCGCTGGTCCTGGCACACCGAGACACGTGAGCTCTTCCAGGCCGTCGCCCCGGAGGGCAGCCGGGCGGCGGACTCCGACCCGGTACGCCTGCTCGGCGCCGTCTCCGCCGGGCGGCTCGCCGAGCTGGCCCACGACCAGCAGTTCCTGCACCGGCTCAACGAGGTGTCCGGCGCCCTCCAGGAGTACCTGGACGGCCCGAGGTGGTACCAGGAGCAGCTGGCGCAGGGCACGGAACTGCCGGCCGCCGTGGCGTACTTCTCGCCCGAATTCGGCGTGACCGCAGCCCTTCCCCAGTACTCCGGCGGGCTCGGCATCCTTGCCGGGGACCATCTGAAGGCCGCCAGCGACCTCGGCGTACCCCTCGTCGGGGTCGGGCTGCTCTACCGGCACGGCTACTTCCGCCAGAGCCTGTCACGCGAAGGCTGGCAGCAGGAGCACTATCCCGTCCTCGACCCGAACGAACTTCCGCTCACCCTGTTGCGCGAGGCCGACGGAACACCGAGCCAAGTGGTATTGGACCTCCCCGGCGGCCGCTCGCTCCACGCCCGCATCTGGCAGGCCCAGGTCGGCCGCATCCCGCTGCTCCTGCTCGACTCCGACGTGGAGGAGAACGCGCCCGGCGAGCGCGATGTCACCGACCGGCTGTACGGCGGCGGCAGCGAGCACCGTCTGCTGCAGGAGATGCTGCTCGGCATCGGCGGCGTACGCGCCGTACGGACCTATTGCCGGCTCTCGGGGCACGCGGAGCCGGAGGTGTTCCACACCAACGAGGGGCACGCCGGCTTCCTGGGGCTGGAACGGATTCGTGAACTCTCCGGTACCGGGCTGGATTTCGACTCCTCGGTCGAGGCGGTGCGGGCCGGCACGGTCTTCACCACCCACACCCCGGTGCCTGCCGGAATCGACCGATTCGACCGGGAGCTCATCGCCCGCCACTTCGGCGACGACGGTGAACTGCCGGGCGTGGGCGTCGAGCGGATCCTGCAGCTGGGCATGGAGACCTACCCCGGTGGTGAGCCCGGTCTCTTCAACATGGCGGTCATGGGCCTGAGGCTGGCCCAGCGTGCCAATGGTGTCTCCACCCTGCACGGCGCGGTCAGCCGGAAGATGTTCGCCGGACTGTGGCCGGGATTCGACGCTGCGGAGGTGCCGATCACCTCGGTGACCAACGGTGTGCACGCGCCCACGTGGGTCGCGCCGGAGATCTTCGAACTCCGGGACCGGTACGGGGGTACGCCGGGACGCTGGGATGCGGCAGCCGGGATCCCGGACCGGGAGATCTGGGACCTGCGGCGGTCCCTGCGCGAACAGTTGGTGACCGAGGTCCGTAAAAGGCTCTCCGCCTCGTGGCGCACACGGGGCGCGGAGCCGGCCGAACTCGGCTGGATCGACAGTGTGCTGGACCCGGACGTGCTGACGATCGGCTTCGCGCGCCGCGTGCCCTCGTACAAGCGGCTGACCCTGATGCTGCGCGACCGTCACCGGCTGATGGAACTGCTGCTCCACCCCACCCGGCCGATTCAGATCGTTGTCGCAGGCAAGGCACACCCTGCCGACGACAGCGGAAAGCGACTGGTCCAGGAGCTGGTGCGGTTCTCCGACGACCCCCGGGTCCGCCATCGCATCGTCTTCCTGCCCGACTACGGGATGGCGATGGCACAGAAGCTCTACCCGGGCTGCGACGTCTGGCTCAACAATCCGCTGCGCCCCTTGGAGGCATGCGGCACGAGCGGGATGAAGGCTGCCCTGAACGGCTGTCTCAATCTGTCGGTGCTCGACGGCTGGTGGGACGAGTGGTTCGAACCGGACTTCGGCTGGGCGATCCCGACCGCGGACGGGTCCGCCATGGACGAGGACCGGCGCGACGAGCTGGAGGCGAATGCCCTCTACGAGCTGATCGAGGAGCGGGTCGCACCACGCTTCTACGACCGGGGCGCCGAAGGGCTGCCCGAGCGCTGGGTCGAGATGGTCCGCCGCACGGTGGGCTCCCTCGGCCCCAAGGTTCTGGCGGGACGCATGGTGCGTGAGTACGTGGAGCGGTTGTACGCACCGGCCGCGCTGGCCCACCGCTCCCTGGACGCTGCCACGGCGCGGGAGCTCGCGGACTGGAAGGCCCGGGTCCGCGCGGCGTGGCCGCGGGTCGCCGTCGACCACGTGGAGGCCGTGGCACCGAGCACGGCGGGCAGTTCGGCCGAGCTGGGGTCCACGCTGGCGCTGCGGGTCCGGATCGCCCTCGGAGCACTGGAGCCGGACGATGTGGAGGTGCAGGCGGTGGCCGGACGGGTCGACTCCGCCGATTCGATCTCGGATGCCCAGGTATTCCCGCTGAAGCCGACCGGCGGCCAGGACCTGGAGGGCCGCTGGTTGTACGAGGGACCGCTCGCCCTCGACCGCACAGGTCCCTACGGCTACACCGTGCGGGTACTTCCTGCACACCCGCTGCTTGCGACCAGCGCGGAACTCGGCCTGGTCGCCCTGCCGACGGAAGCGACGGGAGACGGTGCGGGCGTGCTGATGCGCTGACGACCCGACCCTCGGGGGCCCGGCACCTGCGAGGTGCCGGGCTTCTTCGTTTTCTGAACGCAATGCCTTGACGTGTTCATGGGATGCATTTAGGTTTCTCACTCATTGCAGAGTTCACAACTCGACTCGATGTTCACGCCTGTGAACTTGGTTGGTTTCGAGGAGAGTTGCTGGACCACCTCCGCACCGGAAGGCACCCCACATGCGTACCGGATCCATCGGGCGCGGCCTCGGCCTCGCCACAGCCCTGGCCGCCCTGCTCACAGCGGTCTTCATGGCCCCGGCCTCGGCAAACAGAGCCGCACCCGCCGTCGGCCCGCAGGCGGTGAAGGCCGCCACGGCCGCGGCCCCCGCCACTTTCACCCACCCCGGCGTCCTCGTCAGTCGCCCCCAGCTCGACTTCGTACGCGCCAAGGTGCAGGCCGGAGCCCAGCCCTGGAAGAGCGCGTACGACCAGATGCTGGCCAGCAAGTACGCCTCGCTCACCCGCACCGCCAAGCCACGGGCCATCGTGGAATGCGGCTCGTACTCCAACCCCAACTACGGCTGCACCGACGAGCGTGAAGACGCGATAGCCGCCTACACCCTCGCGCTGGCCTGGTACATCACTCAGGACAGCCGCTACGCCCAGAAGTCCATCGAGATCATGGACGCCTGGTCGGCCGTGATCCAGGACCACACCAACAGCAACGCCCCGCTTCAGACCGGCTGGGCCGGCTCCTCCTGGCCCCGGGCCGCAGAGATCATCAAGTACACGTACAGCAGCTGGCCGAACTCCGGCCGCTTCGCAACCATGCTGCGCAACGTCTACCTCCCCAAGGTCATCAACGGATCCAACAGCAACGGGAACTGGGAACTGAGCATGACCGAGGCCGCGATCGGCATCGCGGTCTTCCTCGAGGACCGCACGGCCTACGACAAGGCCGTCACCAAGTTCCGCGGACGTGTCCCCGCGTACATCTACATCACCGCCGACGGCGCTCTGCCTAAGACCGCACCGGGCAGCGGCCTCGACACGCGCGACGAGATCATCGGCTACTGGCAGGGACAGTCCACCTTCATGGACGGTCTCTCCCAGGAGACCTGCCGCGATCTCACCCACACCGGCTACGGAATCTCCGCCATCTCCCACATCGCCGAGACCAGCCGGATCCAGGGCCAGGACCTCTACCCCGAGATCGCCGACCGTCTCCGCCACGCACTCGGTCTCCACGCCAAGTACCAGCTGGGCACGGCAGTCCCGTCGACGCTGTGCGGTGGCACGCTCAAGGACAACCTCGGCCCGATCACCGAAGTCGGTTTCAACGCCCTGCACAACCGGATGGGCATCGCCATGACCAACACCCAGACCCTCACCGAACAGCAGAGGCCTGCCGGATCCAACAACCTGTTCGTCGCCTGGGAGACCCTGACCCACGCGAACAACCCCAACTGATCGGCATCCAGGGGTAATCCGTTTCGCGGAACGGCGAAACCGCCCGGGAGGAAGGAGAATCCTCCCGGGCGGTTTCGCTTATCGACTGCTCTGAACGTGCTGCTGGGTTCAGAAGGTCAGCTTGAAGCTGTTGATCGTGCCGATGTCCTGCGAGGCGACGTCCTGGACCTTCAGCTTCCAGGTGCCGTTGGCGACCTCGGACGATGCGTTGACGATGTAGGTCGTCTGGACGTTGTCCGCCGAGTCGCTGGACGAGGAGTTCTTCAGCCGGTAGGCCGTGCCGTCCGGGGCGACGAGGTCGATGACGAGGTCACCGCGCCAGGTGTGGGTGATGTCCACCCCGACCTGGAGGGCGCTGGGCGCGTTGCCCGTGACACCGGTGACGTTGACCGAGCTGGTGACGGCCGCGCCGTTGTCCGGGATGGCGACGTGGGTGGTGTTCTGGAAGACGGTCCCGCCGCCTCCACCGGGGCGCGAGCCGACGTTGACGCCGGCCCAGGCATCGGCCACCGCCTTGTACTCGGCGCTGGTCGTGCCGTACAGCTCACCGGCCGCAGCGAGGGTGCCGGTGCGGGCCGCCGCGTAGTTCGTCGTGGAGCTGAACTTGGTGGTGAGCGCCTTGAACCAGATCAGCGCGGCCTTGTCGCGGCCGATGCCGGTGACCGGCAGGCCGTCGGAAGTCGGGGAGTTGTACGAGACGCCGTTGATGGTCTTGGCGCCGCTGCCCTCGGAGAGGAGGTAGAAGAAGTGGTTCGCAGGACCTGAGGAGTAGTGGACGTCCACTCCGCCGATGCCGGAGTACCAGGCGTCCTTGGACGCGCCGTCCTTGCTCGGCTTGTCCATGTAGCGCAGCGGGGTGCCGTCGCCGTTGATGTCGATCTTCTCGCCGACCAGGTAGTCGCCCAGGTCGGTGGCGTTGTTGGAGTAGAACTCGACCGCGGCGGCCAGGATGTCGCTGGTCGCCTCGTTGAGACCGCCGGACTCACCGCTGTAGACCAGGCCGGCGGTGGCGGAGGTGACACCGTGCGTCATCTCGTGCGCGGCCACGTCCAGGGAGGTCAGCGGTGCGGCGTTGCCGCTGCCGTCTCCGTAGGTCATGCAGAAGCAGCTGTCGTCCCAGAAGGCGTTGACGTAGTTGTTGCCGTAGTGGACGCGGGAGTACGCGCCGACGCCGTCGCCCCGGATACCGGTGCGGCCCTGCACGTTCTTGTAGTAGTCCCAGGTCTCGGCCGCGCCGTAGTGCGCGTCCGCCGCGGCCGTCTCGACGTTCGTCGGACTTCCGTTGCCCCAGATGTCGTCGGAGCCGGAGAAGAGCGTCCCGGTGCCGGACGTGCCGTGGTTCAGGTTGTACGTCTTGTGGTTGCCGCGTGTCGTGTCGGTCAGCGTGTACGACGGTGCGGTGCCGAGCGTGACCTGGCCGCTGTACTGGGTGTTGCCGGTGCCGGTCTCGATGGCCTGCCACTCGTAGAGCTTCGCACCGGTGGACGCGTCGGTGATGACGTGCAGCTCGTTGGGGGTGCCGTCGTCCTGGAGCCCGCCGACGACGGTCTCGTAGGCGAGCTGCGGCTTGCCCTGGGCCATCCAGACCACCTTGCGCGGTGCCCGGTCGGCGACGGTCTTCTTGGAGCCGGCGGCCTTGGCTGCACCGAGAGCCTGCGACTCGGCCTTGGCCGGGGCGACATCGGCGGCGGTGTCGACGGCCTTCAGCTGGGCAGAGGTGGCCTTGGACGCCTTGGTGACGCTCTCGGTCTCACCGGCCTTGGTCTCCTGGACGACCAAGTCCCCACCGAGGACCGGAAGTCCGCCGAAGGTGCGCTCGTAACGCGTGTGCGTGGTGCCGTCGTTGTCCTGGATGACATCGCGGACGACGAGCTTCTCCTGAGAGCCGAGACCGAGCTCCTTGGCCGTGGCCGCCTTGCTCGCGTTGGCCTCGCGGATCAGCTCGGCGCGCTGGGAGGGGGAGAGCTGCTTGGCCAGTGCCCCGTGATTGACACGGGTGGCGGCCGGGGCGGCAGCGGAACTGTCGGGCACGGCAGCTGCCGTGCCCGTCTGGATTCCTGCGGCGAGGAGGGCTGCTGCGGCTATCAGAGCGCCGGTCGCGGTGGCGCGACGGCTGGGCGTGGATCTCACGCGGACTCCTTCTGCGAGGGGGGTAACGGCGGCTGGGTGAGCCGTCCGGGCAGAGCAAGCAGTGCGCAGAACGGGGGAAGAGTGTCAGCAGATGGACGTCTCTGTCAGGACCGCGTCAACAAGTTGGCCGGAATTCGTCCGTTGCCAGAAAGGTCATGTTCGTTAAGCGGACGTTTCACCGATCATCACCGCGACGCCATCCAGGGGTCCGGTGCAGGCCGAATTCGAAGAGCGATCGAAGCCGAGCTCGAATGCATCGTGTTCGAACAGCGGGCTGGGTGCGGGGTGGCGCCCGTCAGTCGAAATGGCCTCGAACTGTGGCTCGTTCCGAACCGTCCGCGGCCGGGACGTTCGCCGAACGACGCTGCCCGACGCACCCGCCGCCGAGCGCGAGTCGCCCGGCGGCGCGGTCATGGCGGCAGCCGCCGCCGTTCTCTCCGTAGTCCTGTCGCGGAGGATCGGCTCCGCGCCATGCTCACAACGACGGCGAATGAGGCCGGTCGGCATGCCAGGAACGCCAGAGTGCGGCGTAGGCGCCGTCGGCGGCCACCAGATCGTCATGGGCGCCGAGTTCGGTGATCCGGCCGTCCTCCATGACGGCCACCCGGTCCGCGTCATGGGCCGTCTGCAGGCGCTGCGCGATGGCGATGACAGTCCTGCCTTCGAGGACGGCGGCCAGCGCTCGCTCGGTGTGTCGTGCGGTCCTGGGGTCCAGGAGCGCAGTGGCCTCGTCGAGTATCAACGTGTGGGGGTCGGCCAGTACGACACGTGCCAGTGCGAGTTGCTGGGCCTGTGAGCCGTCCGGGCGGTGTCCCGCATGGCCCAGATCGGTGTCCAGGCCGTCCGGGAGCTCGCCGGCCCACTCGGCGCCGACGGCGGCGAGCGCCGCACGCAGTTCGGCGTCGGTGGCCGACGGGGCTGCTATCCGCAGGTTGTCCCGGACCGTGCCGAGGAACACATGGTGCTCCTGGGTGACGAGGGCGACCTGGCGGCGCAACCGGTCGGGTGCCAGGCCGGCCACCGGTACCCCGCCCGCCGTCACCGAGCCGGTGCGCGGCACGTCCACGCCGGCCAGCAGCCTGCCCAGCGTGGCCTTGCCGGCGCCGGACGGGCCGACGATCGCCAAGTGGTCGCCGGGCCGGACCGTCAGATCGACTCCGTGCAGGACGTCGCCGTCGTCGCCCCCGCCGCCGTAGGCGTAGTGCACACCGGTCACCGCGATCCGGTCGTCCGCCGGTGTGCGGGAGCGGGCCGAGGGCAGGTGCGGCACCACCCCGATCCCCTCGACCCTGGCAAAGGACGCACTGCTGCTCTGCAGTTGTTCGACCCGCTGCAGGATGGTGTCCAGCGGCTGGGAGAGCTGCCGCAGATACAGGGCCGAGGCGACCACCGCACCCAGGCTCATGGCGCCGTGGCCGTGCAGCACACCACCGATCAGCAGGACACCGGCCACGGGAACGACATAGGAGATCTCCACGGCAGGGAAGAGCACGCTGCGCAGGAAGAGCGTGCGGGTCCGGGTGCGCCGGCACTCTTCGATCGCCTGGTGACATGCGTCGATACGGCTCTGCTGCAGCCCGAGCGCCTCGACGGTGCGGGCGCCGGCGGCGGTGGCCGCCAGCTGCTCCGCCAGTGCCGAATTGGCCGCACCCTCGGCGAGGTAGGCGGTGAGCGCCCGGCGCAGATACCAGCGGACGGCGAACCAGATGCCCAGCAGCCCGAGCACGCCGCAGGCACCGAGCAAGGGGTTGAGCGCGAAGACCGCCCCGAGGATGAACAGCGCCTGGACCGCGGCGATCAGCACATCGGGGCCGACGTCGCGGAGGGTGGTGCCGACCGCCGCGACATCCGTGGTGCCGCGGGCCGTCAGGTCACCCGTGCCGGCTCGCTCGGCCACCGAGGCGGGCAACGCCAGTGCGCGGTCGGCGAACTGCTCGCGGACGCGCGCCAGGGTCCGTTCGCCGAAACGGTGTCCGACCAGGCCGGCGTAGCGGGCCAGCAGGAGCTGGGCCAGGGCGAAGACCAGGATGGTGAGCGCCAGCCGGTCCACGGTGCCGACTCCGCCGCCTGCCCTGACCTCGTCGATGACACGGCCGAGGAGCCAGGGGGCGACGAGTCCGGCGCCGGCGGCCAGCGCGTTGAGTGCGAGCAGCGCGGCGAAGGCGCGGCTGGCCTTCGAGGGTCTTCTCCCGGATGTAGTTGCGGTCGATCTGCCCGGCCACGGCGAGTACGGCGAAGAACATCGCGCCCATGCCGTTGGGGTCGTAGATCCCGGTCAGAGGGCCGGTGAGGAGTTCGAGCTGGATGTCGCCGGCCTGGAGCTCGGCGGACAGGCTCATCAGCTCGGCCGCGTTCCTGGCCAGACGCTTGAGCTCGTGCACCGTGAGGATGACGGGTGTCTCGGGCGCGGCCTCCTTGAACTGGTGGGCCAGCGCGAGCGCCTTCTCCAGTTCGGGCCGCACCTTCACGCGAGTGCTGATCTGCTCCTTGAAGACCTTGTGGCACTCCGCCCGGTGAAGGGCTTCGAGCTGGCTCGCCAGCTCCTGGCGGGCCGTTGACGTGCGGGCGTACCCGATCCGCACCGGTCGCTCGGTGTGGGGCGCGGGCACGATCGCGAGCGCGGGGCCCTGCTTCCACGCTCGGCCGGGGAGCCGGTCGGCGGGGACGGGGATCTCCAGTTCCTCGCGGAGCGCGGGGACGAGGGGGGTGTGGTATTTCGCGGCGGTCTTCCCGCCGCGGGTGCGGCAGGCGCTGCCGGCGGGCGCGTCACAGTTCGGGCAGTTATGACGTTCTACCGCAAGTGCGGCCTGATCGGGCGTGAGATCCATGACGGCAGCCTCATGCCGGTGGCGCCGGATTTCGTTCCGATGTACCGCAGGTCCCGTTTGGGCGGGTCGAGATGTGGTGCGTGCGGCAGGCCAAATGCTGTTGTCGGTCATTCGATCACGCTGTTACGCTCCGCTCGCGTCCTCGACCGCAAAAAGGAGGTGGGAACCGTGAGGCAGCTGACTCTCATGTGCTCCCACCCCGTTCCGAGGACGCCGAGGATCTGAAGGGGAGCGCGGTCGCTACCCGGAAGGACCCTTCACGTGACCGATCTGGTCATCCGCCCCCTCGCCACAGGCGAGGAAGCACTTTTCGAATCCCTGCCCGATCCCGGCCTGGTCGGCTTCGCCGCCTTCGGCGACACCTACAGCGGGATGGCCGCAGCCGGTGAGTACCGCCCCGAGTGGACCTGGGTGGCCCTGCGTGACGGTGTCGTCGTCGCGCGAGCGGCTTGGTGGGCCGGGCCTAAGGACGACAAGCCGCTTGCTCTGGACTGGTTCGACTTCACGGACGCCGGTGCGGCCGTACAACTGCTCCGCGCTTCGCCGCTGCACGCCGAGTACTCACTCAAGCTGTCGCCCGGCTGGCGCGACGTCCCCGCGGTCCGGGAGCAGGCCCAGGCCCGGATCGACGCGGCCATCGCCGCAGGTATGTCTCCTCTGGTCGAGCGGTTCCGCTACCGCTGGACGCCGGACTGCGGCGTGCCCGCGCGCCCGGGCCGCCTCGAATTCCGTCCCGAGCCCGATGACGCGGCGGTCCTCGACGTCTTCCGCCGTATCCACCAGGGCAGTCTCGACGCCCATGTGCGCCGCACCGTCGCCGCATCCGGGCTGGAGGCGGCCGCCCAGGAAGAACTGGACTATCTGCGCTGGTTGCCGAGCCCGCGCGAGTGGTGGCGCCTTGCCTACAACCCTGCCGGGGAACTCGTCGGCCTGAGCGTCCCAGCCCGTCACTACGGAGACCCTCTCATCGGCTACATCGGCGTCGTGCCCGAGCACCGCGGCCACGGATACGCCTATGACCTGCTCGTCGAGGCCACGCATAAGCTCGCTGACGAGGGCGTGGACCGCATCGTGGCCGGGACTGACCAGACCAACGTTCCGATGGCCGCCCACTTCGCGAGGGCCGGCTACCCCATCGCCCAGGAACGCATCGATCTGATCTAGCCCAGAGACAGGAAATGGTGTGGGACTCGGGGTGTGACAACCGAGCCCCACACCTCGCTGCGACTCCTGCCGGGGCTACACACTGGTGAGCTCCGCGCCGTCCTCGTCGTCGTCGAGTTCCGGTGCCTCCGGGTCGCGCAGGGGCCGCAGTGCGCCGGCGGCCGGGGTGGAGGCGGTGAAGCTGTAGCGGCCGAGGACGTTGAGGTTGCGGTGCCTGAGCGGGGACAGGCGGGCGATGTCCTCGTCGTGGATCTCGTGGCCCTCGGCGCGGAGCTGGTCGACGGCCGCGTCGATGTACCGGGTCGTCCACCAGTTATCTGGGGAAAAGGGGTGAACGGCTGGTGTTCGCGCAGGTGGAGCCCTTGCGGTCGCGTCCGTAAGAGATCGGCGTCAAAGGGTCTGGAGCGGGAGATGTGCCGAGGGCCGAGGCAGCGCCGGGGGCCCTCACTCTTGGGCGGCTTCGAGGACCTGCCGGGAAGGCCCCGGCGGATAGGGTCGATCACGTTCGCGAGATCACCGACGCCCCAGTTCGGGGCACCGAGGAGTCCACGATGCAGCACTCAGACCCGCGGTATGCCGGGCGGCTCGCGACTTATGGGACCGTGGCCACGCGCCTGTCCCTGCTGAGCGACCGTCAGCTCGGCGAGGTCGTGGCTGCTGCCAGCCCGCTCGGGTCTGGCATCGGGGGCCGGGCGGCGGAGCTGGACATCGACGGGACGCGGGTGTTCGTCAAGCGGGTCCCCCTGACGGAGCTGGAGTTGCGACCGGAGAACGTGCGGTCGACGGCGAATCTCTTCGGGCTGCCGATGTTCTACCAGTACGGGGTGGGCTCGGCGGGGTTCGGGGCCTGGCGCGAGTTGGCCGTGCACACAATGACCACCCACTGGGTCCTTGGGAATGAGTACGAGGGCTTTCCGCTGATGTACCACTGGCGCATCCTGCCCGACTCCCCTCCCGAGGGGTTCGCCGGCGAGTTCGGGGGCATCGAGGGGGCGGTCGCGCACTGGGACGGCTCATCGGCCGTGCGCGAGCGGCTGGAGGCCATCGGCCGGTCCTCGTCTAGCCTGGTGCTCTTCCTGGAACACGTCCCGCAGACGCTCGCCGCGTGGCTGGACGACCGCCGGGAAGGTGTGCCGGAGAGCGAGGAGGGCTCGCCTTATCCGTGGGTGGAGGAGGCTCTGGCGAGGGGGACCGCCTTCATGAGCTCGCACGGGCTGGTCCACTTCGATGCCCACTTCTTCAATGTTTTGACCGACGGTCGGCTGCTCTATTTCGCGGACTTCGGACTCGCCCTGAGCTCCAGCTTCGAACTGTCAGCGATCGAGGCCGAGTTCCTCTCAAACCATCTCGCCTACGACCGCTGCCACACCGCGAGCCATCTCCTCCGCCACCACTTGCCCGAGGGCCTGCGTGGCGGCACGGAACACGAGGAGTCTCTGCGCGAGTGGGTGGCTGGCCGACAGCCCGAGGGGGTCCGGCCTGAGATCGCGGCGATCATCGACCGGCATGCCCGGACCGCCGTCGTCATGGGCGAGTTCGCCCGCCGCCTGCTCACCGAGAGCAAGCGAACGCCATTTCCGGCCGCCGAGATCGAGCGGGTCCGGGGCGCTGCGGTCGCGGCGCCCCACTGAGGTCGTGCCTCCGCACGAGATCTGTGTCAGGAGGTCTCGGGGCGGGCGGTGTGCCGGGGGCCGAGGCGGCGTCGCAGTTCGAGGTTCTCGCTCTGGGCGGCTTCGAGGGCCTGCTGCAGGGCTTTGACCCCGTTGCGGTGTCGCTGCTTGAGCTCGGCGAGCTGGCCGGTGAGCGTGCGCACGACACTGCTCGGCGAGTCGTCGGGCAGTTCCGCGACCGGCCGGGGCGGGTGGTTCTGCTGCTGGGCCCGGAGATGCTCGACGCGCTGGCGGATCTCAGTGCACCGGTAGAGGAAATCGAGTGAGACGTCGGCGGTCTGGGCGAGGCCACGGAAGGTGATGGGCTGCCTGGTGCGGATCATCTCGCGCAGGCCCTGTTCGGCCCGGGCCTGGGCGGCGGCGCTCTTGCGGGCGGCGGCCTGGCGGAGGTTGTCGGGGTTGCCGCGCATGCTGGTCAGCTCCGATCCTGGCTGCGGGTGATGGCATCGGTGCGGGCTCCGACGCCGGCCCCGCGGACTGCGCGGGGTTCGTCGGCGAGCTGGGTCGCTTCGAGCTTGAGGATGATGCGGCCCAGCGCATCTTGTTCCTGGCGGCGTCCGGCGAGCCAGATGTTGTCCTCGCCCATCGGCTGTCCCGTCCGGACCGTGAAAGCTCCCTGCCGTTCCTCGATGAGCTGGCCGGTGCGTTGTCGCTGGGCGGTGAGCTCAGGAAGGAAGGTGGCGTCGGTGGCAAACTTGTCGCAGGTCAGGCAGGCGTTGCCCTTGGCGCAGACCTGACGGGGCGGCAGCAGGCACAGTCCGTTGGGCAAGATCCGGTCGGTGCGTTTGTCCAGCTCCAGCATGTCGTAGAGGTCACGCGGATCGGTGGTCAGCTCCCGGGCGTCAGCGGTGATCTTCCGGTAGCGCAGGAACTCCCGTTCGTGGGTCTCGGCGAGGGTTTGCGCGTAGTGCATCAGCATGGTCGGCGACAGGTGGCCGAAATAGCGCTGGACGACGTGCAGCGGGACGCCGGCGTTGAGCAGGCTGGTGGCCTTGGTGTGCCGGAACCGGTGGGTGCGGTTGAAGTCGACCAGCCGCTCGGCGCTGTCGCGGATGCCGAGCCGGCGAGCGAACTTGGAGAGTGTCTGATGGACGCTCTCCAAGGGGTAGGGCTTGTCGGCGTGGCGGTTCATCTTGTGCGCCAGGAACAGGTACTTCGGCGTCACACCTGCTGCCCAGCGGGGCCCCAGATGGGCGTCGGCCCACTGCTGCTGGCCGGTGATGATGGCGACGATCTCGGCGTCGACGAGGATGGTGTCCGGTGCCTGCTCGATCTTGGTCTGCTGGTAGCGCAGCTTGGCCACGAAAGCGCCGTCGTCGGCCTCCTCCCCGGCGGGACGGGTGAGCTGGTCCAGGGCGAGTAGCGGGTCGCGGTCGAGCATGCGGACCTCACTGATCCGCCGCCCGATACGGGCCTGCAGCATCACGATCCTCATGAGCTGCTCGTCGCCGAATCCGCCTTCCTGGGCCGGGGCGCCGAGCAGGTGCAGGTTGGCCATGATCTGGGAGAAGGCTGTGTCGTCGATGATCTCCCACCGCTCCGGCTGGACCGTGGGGCGGCCCTTCTCCCCGTGCCGCCACAAGATGGCGTGATAGGGGCCCAGCCCGAGCCAGTCCGTTTCGTCCAGCGCCTGGGCGACCGTCTCGCGGTGGTCGGTCATGAACGCGTAGAACTTCTCGACGTCGGTGACGATGTCGTTGACGCGTAGCGGCGAGAGCGGCTTGCCTTTGTTTGGACCAGAGCGCGCGATCTGGGCGCGGACGTGGCTGAGGAAGTCCAGCATGAACAGCCGTACCCCGGCGGGATCGTCACGCAGCCACGGCCGTGGGCCGGGCTGCTGGCCGGCGATCCAGTCGCCGAAGACCTGTAGCCCGGACCGGCGGGAGCGCGCCGTGGTCCACGTCAGGTCCCCGGTCTCCAGGGAGACCCGGAGATACCACTGGACGGCGTGTCGCAGCCAAAGCGGTTGTAGCTGGTGGAAGTAGAGGCTGTGGTCGCCTTGGGGTTCATGGGCCCGCCGTGGGATCCGCGGATCCAGCCCGGGGTCCCACACTTCGCGCTGCCACCAGGGTCGCTGGTCGTAGGCGGTCCACAGCATCTGGTAGCAACGCCGCAGCAGAGCAGCGGTGTTGAGCGCCCAGCCCTTGGCGGGCAGGCGGCTGTTGTGCCGGGCGTAGGCAGCGGCCAGGGTCCGCTCCCACTCGCGTGGGGTGCGGCTCATCAGCGAGCCGCGAAGCTCTGGGTGGTCCTCCACCGCCTTGGCCAGCCAGCTGAGGAGCGACTGCACGGCTCCCAGCGGAACGCGGCCGCCGAGTTCGACGATGCGCCAGCAGCACCAGGCCATCTCGCGGTCCATGGGATCGGGCAGCACGAAGAAGCGGAGCCGGAAGCCGCGCTGGTGCTTGCTCAGGGTGAAGGCCGCGAGGTCGGCGGGCTCCAGGCAATCCGAGGCCAGATCGACAGTGCGGAACCGCTGTGGGACTGCGGCCCACATCGCCCGGAGCGCCTCCGCCTGGAAGCAGCCGGAAGTATCCCGCATGTTCTCCAGCAGGAGCTTGGTGCCCATCAGCACGGTCCGATCGGTTCGGCGTCCGTCGCCGCGCGCCAGCCGGCGGTCAGCGCCTTCCAGTCGGCGACGGCCCTCAGTTCGGCGTCCTCGGTGACGTGGGCGTAGGTGTTCATCGTGGTCTGCACGTCCGCGTGCCCGAGTCGGCGCGAGACCACGTGCATCGGCACTCCGGACAGCAGCAAGGCGGTGGCGTGGCTGTGCCGGAACCAGTGGGGTGTCCAGCCGTCCGGGACCTGTCCGGCCAACTGGCGGCGCAGCCGGTCGACCAGGTCGTAGACGCTGTCGGGCTTCCAGGGGGCGAACCGCGGCTCTCGGGCGAGATTGACGAAGACGTACCAGTCGTCGAGGTCGGCGACCGCCAGGTCCGCCCCCACGTCGCACAACTGCCACACGTACTCGTCGTAGAGCCGGTCGAGCTCGTCGGAGATGTAGAGCTTGCGGTAGCCGCCGCCCTTCACCCGCACCTCGTGCGGATGCTCTCTCGGAACGACCTCGATGAATGGGGTGTCGCCGCGGCCGGTGTGCCAGTCGCGGTGCTGAAGCCCGAGCGCCTCACCGAGCCGCAGCCCGGTCTCGGCCAGCAGGGCCCACAGCAGGCGGTCGCGCACCGATCCCCGCCACTCGCCCGCCACCGGATCCCAGACCGCGCAGGCATCGCAGATCCGGTCGATCTGCCGGGGCGTCAGCACCGGCGGCACGACCGAATGCTGCTGACGCACTCTGATGATGGTCTGGCGACGGCCCTTGCGGCGCGCGATGTGCTCCAGCATCGGCTTGTACCGGCTGCCGCCCCCGCGCACGAGGCGATGCAGTTCCCGGCCCACGTTGACACCGTTGAGCCTGTGGAACTCGTAGAAGGACAGCACCGCGCGCAGCCGCACCGAGACGGTCGACTCGCTGAACCGGGCCTGTCCCGGCGTTAACGCCGGGACCTGCGGGTCCTCGCCGGTCCGCAGCCAGGTCAGGAAGGCCCCGAAGTCTTCCAGCGTCACCGCGTCCCAGGCCAGCCCGAAGGCGTCCAGATACTGCCACCACAACGCCAGGGCCCGGGCGTAGGACTTGACGGTGTTCGGCGAAGCCTTCAGCACCCGCAGGTACTCCAGGTACTCCTCCGCAGGCCCCACTACCCGGTGGTCACGGCCCAGCACGGTCCACGTCCGCTCGCCCCCGCCGAGGGTGAGGCGCTGCGTACGGAACCCCGAGAGATCAACTACGGTCGTCACGACCCGTAACGTACGCACCCCAGATACACCGTCCGCGACAGCGGAGAGACACGCCTCAAAGATCACTCATGCTGCGTAGCGGACGGCCTCCGGCCGCCCCAGATAACAGAGCACCACCGCATTCAAGACGAGACCGAGTGACCCCAACTGATCTTCCATCCCGTCCCGGTACGCCTGGTGGATGGTGCCCTTCTTGCCGTGGCAGATGTCGCGGGCGAGCTTGTGCCGGGACTCCTGGACGGTGAGCTGCTTGTGCATCTGCCGCCGGTAGGTGTCGTCGACCGGGTCGACCACCGCCAGGAGGTGGAGGGTCTTGGCGATCCGCCCGTACTCGGCGAACGCCTGCCCCAGTGGGGTCGGATGGCCCTCGCGGCCGAACATCCGCAGCAGGTCGTAGGCCCGGACCTGGTTGGTGACCAGGGAGCCGGCCACCCGCAGCATGTCCGGCCAGGCCGTGAGGACCTTCTTCACGTTGACCTTGTTGCGGGCCAGCGCCTCCAGCGGCCCGTACCCGCCTGCCGGCTCGGTGCCGGGCATCTGGGCCTTCCAGAACCTTTGGTCTTGAAGGTCCTTGAAGCGCGGGGAGAAGCGATAGCCGAGCATCTTGAAAATGCCGAAAACCATGTCGGAGTAACTAGCGTTGTCCGTGGCGACCATCTCCGGTTACCCCGCCGTCCAGGTTCAGCAGCGCGTCCAGGATGAACAGGGAGTCGCGCGGGGTGCCGGGCACAACCATCTGCCCGATGCCGATGACCTGGTCGTTGATGGCGTTCAGCCAGGTGATGCCCTTCTTCTTCGCGAAGTACTTGGGGCAGGGGGCGGCGTTGATGGTGCGGACGGGAACGACGAAGCGCAGGCCGTCGACGGAGGCAAGCAGGCCCTTGCCCCAGTACTGCACGATCGGCACACGGGCCTGAGCCTCGATCAGCGCGGCGTTCGCCGCGGCGATGGTGTCGGCGCGCAGGTAGTACTGGTCGACGTGGACGAGCCGGGCCCGGGTGAGCGCCTCGTAGTTCGGGTTGATGACCGGGGTCATGCCAATGTTGCACGCCTCGCTCACTAGTGCAGTGACTCAGTTTTGCTTGACTGCTTCGAGGGCAACCCGGCCACGCTGGACCTGTTGTCGGCGTCGGCCTACGGCGTCACTCGGCGGGCAGGGCGAGCGCCAGCTTGCCCGTGACGCGGCCGTCGAGAAGGTGTCGGACGGCTGCGGCGGTCTCGGCGAGCGGGTAGACGCGATCCATGACAGGGCTGAGCGCGCCCGCGTCGATAAGACCGCTCAGGTCGCGCAGCCCATCGGCGTGCTCGGAGGAAATGAAGGTGCCCAGGTGCTGGCCGGTGAACGGAGACAGCATCTGTGCGCGGAGCTGCCGGTCAGTGCCGCCGAGCCAGGGCCCGTTCGTCTCGCCACCGGTGATGACCAGCCTCCCGCGGGGTGTGAGGGCGCGGCGCAGATCCCGCAGACCGCGGTTGCCCGCGATGTCGATGACGGCGTCGTAGCGTCGCGGGCCGGCGAGGAAGTCCTCGCGGGTGTAGTCGATCATGTGGTCGGCGCCCAGCGCCTGTACGGCGTCGAGCTTAAGAGTGCTCGCGACGGCCGTGACCCGGGCATTGAAGGCGTGGGCGAGTTGGACGGCGAAGGTGCCCACGCCACCGGCGGCTCCCGTGATCAGGACCTGCTGGCCCTCCTGGACCTTGCCTTTGTCGCGGACCGCCTGGAGTGCGGTGAGCGCGCTGACGGGTACCGTCGCCGCCTCCTCGAAGGTGAGTCCGGTCGGCTTGGGAGCGATCCTGTCGGGACGGGCGGCGACGTATTCGGCGAACGCGGCGACGGCCGTGCCGTAGACGGCGTCGCCGGGCGCGAACCCGGTCACGTCGGAGCCGACCGCCTCGATGACACCGGCGATGTTGCGGCCGGGATTGGGGAGCTTCGGCCTGCGCAGCCCGCTCACGGTCCGGACCGCGTACGGCAGACCGGCCATCATGTGCCAGGTGCCCCGGTCCACGCTGGAGGCGCGCACCCGCACCAGTACCTCGCCTGGCCCGATGCTGGGCCTCGCGAGCCGCGCCGTGCGCAGCACGGCTTCCGGCTCGGCGCCGTAGCGCTCCTGCACGACGGCCACCATCGTCTTGGTCCCGCCGGTGGTTGCGGTCGGCTCGCTCATGTTCCGCATCGTCACTGCTCCCGGTTCCGTCTCCCGTTGTACTTACGGCGTAAATACTTACGGTGTAAGTACAGCACTTACGGCGTAAGCTCGTCAACGCTGGGAGACCACGAGAGGAAGTGACCGTCCACCGTGGCCCGACGTACCACCCCGCAGCCGACCCGCGAGACGCTCACCCGGCAGCGGGTGCTGCACGCCGCCGTCGAACTTGCCGACACCGGCGGCCTGGAGACGCTCAGCATGCGTAAGCTCGGCGAGGCCGTCGGAGTCGAGGCAATGTCCCTGTACAACCACGTGGCCAACAAGGAGGACCTGCTCGACGGCATGGTTGACCTGGTCTTCGGCGAGGTCGAACTGCCCACGCCGGGTGACGACTGGCGACAGGCGATGCGGCAGCGGGCGATCTCCATGCGCCTGGTGCTGTCCCGCCACCGCTGGGCAATCGGGCTGATGGAGTCACGGTCCACTCCGGGCCCGGCTACCCTGCGTCACCACGACGCCGTTCTCGGCTGCCTGCGTCAGGGCGGGTTCTCCCTCACCCTGACTGCCCACGCCATCTCGGTTCTCGACAGCTACATCTACGGGTTCGCCCTGCAGGAGAAGACCTTGCCCTTCGACACCCCGGAGGAGACCGCCGAACTGGCGGCGTCCATCATGAGCGGTTTCGGCGACGGCGAGTACCCCTACCTGACCGAGCTCGCGACCGCCCACGTCATGCGTCCCGGTTACACCTACGGCGACGAGTTCGTATTCGGACTGGACCTCATCCTCGACGGCCTCCAGCAAGCGGCGGACTGACGAGCCAGTGCAGTGACTCTTAAATACCTATCAGTAGTTGGGTTATGCTGAGGCGTGTACAAGATTGCTCCGCCCTTGCCGATGTCCGATGATCAGCGTGCCGAGCTGGAGCGTTTGACGGGTTCGCCGACGCAGCCGTATCGCGTGGTGGTGCGGGCGCGGGCTCTGCTGCTGGCCGCGGATGGGGTGTCGACCACGGCGGTGGCGGAGGAGTGCGGCGCTACCGTGGCGACGATCCGCTCGTGGCGTCGGGCATTCGAGGAGCGGGGCCTGGAGAAGTTCGGCGAGGTCGCGCCGGGGCGAGGCCGGAAGGCGACCATCAGCCAGGAGAAGGTCGAGGAGATCGTCAATGCCACCCGCTTCACCAAGCCGCAGGGGAAGACGCACTGGTCGACCCGGGACATGGCCGCGGCCCAGGGCGTCTCGCGGGCCACGGTGCAGCGGATCTGGTCGGCCCGCGGCCTGAAGCCGCACCTGGTCAAGACGTTCAAGCTCAGCAGCGA
>NZ_JBEXID010000079.1:0-31089 GCF_040608395.1 Streptomyces sp. NPDC005181 | reverse complement strand
GCAACGGGACTCCCGATGATCGCCTTGCCTCAGCAACAAGTTGATCTATCAGGACGTCCCGTTGCTCATTCACCAGGGCTTGACCTGCCGCTCAACACTCAAACGCAACGGTGTTGAGGTTCGGGTGCTGAGGCGATCATGCAGGTGGTGGCCGGTGCGGCGGAGCCGGTCAAGGCCGGCGATGTCAGCGTCCGGCTGGGCAAGGGGACACTGCCCGGCCAATGCCGAGGTCTCCCGGTGACGGATGACCACCACGAAGTGATCAAGGCCCAGACCGGCTGCGAACCCTCAACCGGCCCCCACACCATCCCTCTTGACCTTCAACTTTCAAGATAGAACGGCCTTGCTGATTCCGGGATGAAACACCGGGAGGAAACGACCTCTGAGCACCGAAAGGCATTGAAGTCCCGGATCAGCGGGCGGTCACACGGCGACGCCGGCGTCCTCGCGCGGTCCCGCCGAGGCAGCCTCGGGGGCCCGGCCGGCCGGCGGCACGGTGGGGCGGGCGTCCGGCTCACCGGCGGGGCCGTCGGCCGCCGCGCGGCGACGCGCCACGAAGGCGATCGCGATGAGTGCGAGTGCGACAGTACCGGAGAGCGCGGGCCAGTACACATAACGGTAGTTGGACTCGGGCGCCGTGGGCAGGTAGGCGAGGACGTACAGGAGGGAACTGGCCCCGAGGAGCCGGAGTTCCCGGGTGTAAGGGCCGGTCCACCGGCGACGCAGCACAAGCACCAGCGAGACGGCCAGCCAGAACCAGCCCTGGAAAAGCATCGGCAGGTCGCGGGCGAAACCGGTCACATAGTTCTGCAGAGCGGACCTCAGTGTGTCGTTCAGCGGCGTCTTCTGCACCTCGGGGTGTAGTCGGGCGCCGGCATTGACATAGGTGCCGTTACGGAAGACCTGGTTGCTCTGGAAGAGCAGCTTGGTGAAGACCCGGACCCGGTACTCGGCGTAGCCCTTCCAGTGCTGCGGCATCTGCTGCGTCCACATCCGGACGACAACGTCGGCGTGCTGATTCAGATGCGTCACGTCGAATGGCCGGCGGTGCGGGTAGCACCGCAGGTACGCATCGGAGGTGATGTGCTGCTTCTGGCAGTTGACGGCGGTGGTGACCAGGCGGTCACGCAAGTCCGCGCTCGCGCCGGCCTGTTCGGCGGCGGCGCGCACCTGGGCCGGGGTGAGCACGTGGACGAGATCGTCCACCGGGATCACCGCGTACACGCGGGTGGCCAACGGGGCAGTGGCCGCGGACACACCGGCGCTGCCAACGATCACGACCGCGACGAAGACACCGGTGGCGGCCAGCCAGCGGCGTCGGCCCGGGGCGGGCCACGCCGCGAGGACCAACAGGGCGAAGACCGGGATCACGGCGGGGAAACCGTTCTTCCGTACGAGGGCGGCGTACGCGAGGAACAGCACACCCAGCACCAGCAGGGCCCAGCGGGTCTTGGCCCGGCCCTGTGGCAGCTCACGCACGGTGAGCGCGATCGCGAAGACTGCGAGGAGCGCGTACGCCAGGTGCACGTCCTTCCACACCACTCCCGTGAGGTTCATGATGTGCGGCGCGAAGCCGACGGCCAGCACCGCGAGGGAGAGCCCGCGGCTGCCGGTCTTCTTCCACACCAGCTGGGCGAGGACCCACAGCGTCCCCCACAGCACGGCGGCCTGCAGAGCGGCCATGGCCGAGAAGTCCCCTGTGATCTGGATGATGGTCCGCCACGCAAGCGCCATCACCGGCGGATGCCAGTCGTTCACCGGCTCGTCCCCCAGCGCCTGCCACAGCTGGGTGTTGCTGTCCGCGCTGAGGTATCCGGGGTGAAAGACGGTGGCCACCGCGTAGCCGCAGGCCGCCGCGATGGCCGCCAGGCACCACGGCCACAGCGTGCCGGCCCTCCAGGCTCTGCGCAGTGTGGTGGTCCACCGGTCGACGGTTCCGGACATGTGGGCGGGGGCCTCCCAGCCGATGATGACGGGTCGCGTTGTCGCTCAACTGCGAGCTGAAAGCAAACAGTTCGCGGGCAGCACGGTGGAAATCTATGCGTACCGGACCCCAATGGACAAACCGGAATGATTATTCGCCTGCACGGCGAGCTCGCCGTGCGGCATCACAAGATCGCCGGCGGAGACGGAAATCGTGATCGCTCACACTCGGCTCGGGCAACCCCCACCTGCTCGTCACCCGGCTCAACCGGACCCACCGCGGACCCGCCGGCGCCGCTCACGTCCGCGACGGCCTCGCCCCCGTCGACATCCTGCCCCGTATCCTGCGCTCCACCCGCCTACTCACCCTCGCAGGCGAACTCGACGCCAAGGTCCTCACCGCCTCACTGGGGATGTCCTACGCGGGAATCGCTCACAACCGGCTCAACCCGAATCCCCCAAGCCAATTCGACGCGCCATCCGGTGACTCACGCCGAGTAGACACTCCTGCACCAGCGGCTCTGCATCTATGACGCCCAGGTGAGTCCGAGCCTGGCGAGCTGCTCCTCGTCGAGGCCGAGGGGGTCCCGGCCGGGCAGGTTGATGCTCTGGTCGAGCAGCTGATGGCGTCCTCGCTCGGCCGCCTCCAGCCGGAGCACCTCGACGTCGATCTCCACCAGCTCCTTGCGCAGCCGCTCGGCCCGCTCCGCCAGCACGATCCGCCGCTGCATCACCCACGTCAGCACCTCGGCCACCAGCAAGACCCTCCCGTCCGCGAACTCCCCATTCCCCGCGGACAGTACGAGCACGGGACAACCACGGCAGGCATTTCCGGCAAACCGGCGACACGGCAAACGATCACCCGCTACCGATCACCTCGTCGACCAGCACGAGGACGCCACCCCCGACCCACACCAGGCCCGTGACCAGCAATTTCAGGATGCAATCAACTCAATGCCGAGCTGGTGGATCGTGAGGGGTCCGGTCGGCGTGCTCGGGCAGCATGCCGACAACACGGATGGGGACGCCGGTGCTCATGCGCGCGTCTCGAAGCCGAGTTCGGAGAGGAGGCCCTTGATGCGCTGCTCGATCTCGTCGCGGATCGGGCGGACCGCGTCGACTCCTTGGCCGGCGGGGTCGTCGAGCTGCCAGTCCAGATAGCGCTTGCCGGGGAAGTAGGGGCAGGCGTCGCCGCAGCCCATGGTGATCACCACGTCGAAGGCCTGGATGGCCTCGGTGGTGAGCACCTTCGGAACCTCTGCGGCGATGTCGATCCCGGCTTCGCGCATGGCGTCGACCACGGCGGCGTTGACCGCGTCGGCGGGGGCGGATCCGGCCGAGCGGACCTCGACCCGGTCGCCGGCGAGGTGGGTGAGGAAGGCGGCGGCCATCTGGGAGCGGCCGGCGTTGTGGACACAGACGAACAGCACGGACGGAACGGCGGGAGTGCTCACGGGTCTTCCTTGGTCAGTGGCTGGTGGTGGCGAGTTCGTGCTCACCGGGAGGGACGGCAACGATCGCTGCAGCGGGGGCGGGGCGGCCGAAGAGGACGGCGAGGGCTGGACCGATCGGCGAATTGGTCCCGTCCGCCACCCGGGAATTGGTCCATGCGGCCGGGATGTCCAGTACGTACGGTCGGGATCATGACGACAGCAGCGCCCACCACGATGAAAATCTGTGTATTCCTCTCCGCCGCAGACCTCGACGAGCGCTACACCCGGCCTGCCCGCGAGCTGGCGGAGCTGCTCGGCAAGGGCGGTCACACCTTGGTGTGGGGTGGATCCGATACCGGGCTGATGAAGGTCGTCGCCGATGGGGTGCGGGAGACCGGAGGGCGGCTCGTGGGGGTCTCGGTCACCTTTCTGCGGGAGTGGGCCAGGCAGGACGCCGACGAGATGGTGTTCGCCGATGATCTCGCCGGACGGAAGGCCCTGCTGCTCGCCCGCGCGGACGCGGTGGTCGTGATGGCGGGCGGCCTGGGCACGCTGGACGCGGTGACCGAGATCCTGGAGCTGAGGAAGCACGGCCTGCACGACAAGCCGGTGGTGCTGCTGAACACGGCTGGTTTCTACGACGGTCTGACACTCCAACTCCGCCGGATGGAGGAGGAGGGATTCTTGCCGCTGCCCCTGGACGAGTTGTTCTTCCCCGCCGACGCAGCTGCCGACGCCTTCGCCTACCTGGAGGAATCCGTTGGATTGCGGTGAGTCGACCACGGCGGTGTGCCGCGCTCGCCTGATGCTGCGAGGCCGGTTCCGGAGGCGGCGCAGCGGTCGCCCGCCGCCTGCTCAACCGTGGTCACGAGGGCTGGTTCGGTTCATGACGCCGACCGCGCACGGGAAGGGGCCGGCGGGTCGAGTGCATCGGGCCCCGGTGTTCGGCCACCTGAGACAGCATCCGCGTCACGACGGCCCTGCCTACAGCATCAACCCCGCGTCTAGGGCATCACCCTGCACAGGGTGTCCAGCGCACCCGTCCACGCACTGTCCGAGGGAGCCGCGTAGTTCACCACGAGGGCGTCCTGTTCGGGCAGCCGCCGGCCGGACTCCGACGCTTCGTAGCGGAACTCCGCGAGCCCACTGACTGCGAGGCCCTGCCGCGCTG
Organism: Streptomyces sp. NPDC005181; assembly: GCF_040608395.1. Lineage (NCBI taxonomy): Bacteria > Bacillati > Actinomycetota > Actinomycetes > Kitasatosporales > Streptomycetaceae > Streptomyces > Streptomyces sp. NPDC005181. The sequence continues at coordinate 26,562 of NZ_JBEXID010000079.1, read as the reverse complement.
CCGCCTGGACGACCGGGCGCTCCGTTCCGTGTGGGAGTTCGAGGACCGCTTGCAGTCCGGCGGCCATACCGGTCACGCGGACGCGGGGGGCCCTCTGGGCCAGGGCCGTGACCAGTTGGTCGCGGCGGCGCCGGTAGTGCAGCCGCATCGAGCGCACATGACGGTCGTACGCGCCTGACGTCAGGAACTCCGCGAGCGTCAGCTGTTCCAGCGCACTCGACATGTAGTCGCCGTACCCCTTGGCTGCGACGATCTCCGGGACCAGTTCCTCCGGCAGGACCATCCAGCCGAGCCGAACCCCGGGCGCCAGTGACTTGCTTACCGAGCCGAAGTACACCACCCGGTCGGGGTCGAGGCCCTGCAGGGCGCCCACCGGCTGACGGTCGTATCTGAACTCCCCGTCGTAATCGTCCTCCAGGATCAGACCGCCGGTGCGCCGCGCCCACTCGACAGCCGCCGTGCGACGGTCCGGGCGCAGCGCGACCCCCGTCGGGTACTGGTGGGCGGGTGTCATCAGTACCGCGCCGATGCCGTCCAACCGCGCCAAGTCGTCGGTGCGTGCGCCGTGTTCGTCGACGTAGACGGGCGCGGTGCTCAGGCCGGCACCGGTCAGAAGGTCGCGATAGAGGTCGAGTCCGTACGACTCGACGGCCACCGCCCGTACCTGCCGCGCCTTCAGCGCCTGTGCCATCAGCGCAAGCCCGTGGTGGAAGCCGGAGCAGATGACGATCCGCTCCGGCTCGGCGTACACTCCGCGGGCCCGCGCCAGATAGTCCGCGAGGGCAGTGCGCAGTCGGATCTGGCCGAGGGCGTCGCCGTAGCCGAAGGCGTCGTTTGGTGCCGCGGTCAGGGCGCGGCGGGCAGCGGTGAGCCATTGCGCGCGGGGGAAGTTCGCGAGGTCCGGTGAACCCGGCTGCAGGCCGTACATGGGATGTTTCCGGGTCGGCTGCGCGCGGGGGGCGGCGGGTGTGGCCCGGCGCGGCTCGGCCCGCGCGGCCACCCGGGTCCCCGATCCCTGCTGGGCGGTGAGCCAGCCCTCCGCGACGAGTTCGGCGTAGGAGTCGGTCACCGTGTTGCGGGAGACACCGAGATCGGCGGCGAGCGCGCGGGATGGTGGCAGTCGGGTGCCGGGCGCCAGGCGCCCCGTGCGCACGGCATCCCGGAGGGCGTTCGTGAGCCCGGCGCGCAGTCCCGGTCCGCGCAGTTCCAGATGGAGGTCGGCGCCGGGTTCGGAGGGCGGGCCGGCCTGTGAATTGGTCTGTGAATCCGTCACGGAAATGGACCCTACTTCAGTACCACTGGGTGCGTAGCGTTGCAGCCATGAACACGAACGAAGCACACGAAAGCCTGGAACGTCTTCCCGAGCACGCACCGCGTCTGGACTGGGCGCAGCTCGCCCCGGATGCATTCAAGGCCATGGTCCGCCTGGATACGGCGGCGAAGCAGGGAGTCGAGCCCGTCCTGCTGAACCTGGTCAAGATCCGCGCCTCTCAGATCAATCACTGTGCCTTCTGCCTGGACATGCACAGCAAGGATGCGCTTGCGGCAGGCGAGTCGGTGGAGCGGATCTTCCAGCTCGACGCCTGGCGGGAGTCCAGGCACTTCTACACGGCCAAGGAGATCGCGGCGATCGAGCTGACCGAGGCGGTCACCGTGCTCACGGACGGGTTCGTGCCGGACGAGGTGTACGCGCGGGCCGCGACGGAGTTCGACGAGAGCGAGCTGGCCCGCCTCATCGTTGCGATCACGACGATCAACGCGTGGAACCGCTTCGGGGTGTCCACCCGCCTCGTCCCCGGTCACTACACACCCGCCACCTGACCGATGGGCCCCGCGTCCGCAGCCGTACGCGACGGGGCCGGCGAACGCATGGCGCGGACTCGCATCCGGGCGCCGGTGGTCCGGGCGGACGTGCGGCCGGGACCGGCCGGGCCTGCTTGTTCGGCGGGTGTCCCGGGACCGGCCAGGGGGTTGAGGAACATCGGAACGAAAACCGGCGCTAAGCCCTGATCAGCCCTGGTGGGCGGCTGATGGATCGTCGGCCGCCGGACTCGTTTGAAGTCTTCCTGCAGATAACGCCCTATTATCTGCGGGAGCTTGATTCGTCACCTGCAGTGATGCTCTTTGGACCGCGCGCGAAGCGGCCCTGTTATCCGTGGCAAGGGGGAAGCGGTGCCCACCGTTGTGCAACTGCCGGCTGGGAAGGCGTTGACCGTCCGCGCGGCGGCCGACGCCTTTCTCGACTCGCTGCGCAATCCGAATACGGTTCGCAGCTACGCGACTGGCGTCGGCAAGACCGCGGAGCGGATCGGGGAGGGCCGCCCGCTGGGGTCGGTCGCGGACGACGAGGTCGGCGAGGCTCTGGAGCTGCTGTGGGGCACCGCGGCGATCAACACCTGGAACGCCCGCCGGGCGGCGGTGCTCTCGTGGCTGGGCTGGTGCGAGTCGTACGGCTACGAAGGTCCGGCGGTCCCGGCCTGGACGAAGCGGCTGGCGGTGCCGGACTCCGAGACCCCGGCCCGCTCGAAGATGGCCGTGGACCGGCTCATCGCCCGGCGCGAGGTCCACCTGCGGGAGAAGACGCTGTGGCGGATGCTCTACGAGACCGCCGCCCGTGCGGAGGAGATCCTCGGCGTGAACATCGAGGACTTGGACCTCGCCGCGCGCCGTTGCCCCGTGAAGGCCAAGGGCGCCCGGAGCAAGGCACGCCGCCGGGGCCGGGCCCGCGAGGACTTCGTGCTGGAGACTGTCTACTGGGACGCTGGCACAGCCCGGCTCCTGCCCCGACTGCTGCGCGGCCGCACCCGCGGGCCGGTGTTCGTCACCCACCGCCGCCCCGGCCCCGGCAAAGTCGTCGGCCCTCGCGATGCCTGCCCCGAGACGGGCCTCGCCCGGCTGTCATACGGACAGGCCCGCGCTCTGCTGGACGAGCGCACTGCAATGCGGGGACCGGGGACGGGCTGGGACCTGCACGAGTACCGGCATTCCGCCCTGACCCACCTCGGAGAACAGGGTGCCTCACTGCTGATGCTGATGGCGAAGTCACGGCACAAGAAGCCGGAGAACGTCCGCCGCTATTTCAAACCCTCCCCGGAGGCAATTGCGGAGCTCACGAGCCTACTTGCGCCCGGCAACGTTCAGCGCTGAGGCGCAAGGGCCGGTTCGCGGCGCAATGACGATCAGTTCGCGTCGTGTTTGCTGGCACCGGAGGTTCGCTGTGTGCTGACTGCGACAGGATGCCCTGATCGGCCGTGGCGGGCAGCCTCGACCAAATGGTCCCCCGCTTCGCTGCGGTAGTACAGCACCGACCGCCCTGCGCGCCGCCGCCGGACGAGTCCCGCGTCCAGCAGTACCTTCAGGTGCCTTCCCACGGAGCCCAGTGCCAGTCCGGTCAGTGCCACCAGTTGGGTGGTGCTCATCGGAGTGCTCAGGAGGGTTAGAGCCCGGGCCCGTTGCGGACCGAGTAGGGCGCGTAGGGCGTGGGGCGTCGGACGGGCCTCCCGCCCGGTCAGCACGCCTGAGCACGGATACACCACGGCGTACCGATGGGGTTCGTCCCAGGTGACCCAGGCGCTGCGTGGGGTGACGGGGACGAACAGGAGTTGCGCCCCGGCAATGTCGCGGGGCGGGTTGTCGTGGGCGTTGATCTGCAGTTGGCCCTCGCCCAGCCAGCGAGTACGGGGGCGTAGGCCGTCGAGGGCTGTGGCCCAGCCGCCCTCGCTCAACTGTTGGGTGCGGGCGACGATATCGGCTTCCAGGATGCGGCGGCGCCGCTCCCAGTCCGGAAGGACTGTGCGGGTCCATACCCACTCCAGCAGGGCGGCAGCGCGTTCGGGGAGGTCATCGCGGCGTAGCACGGGTGGGAGGGGCCCGCCGCCCAGGGCCGTTGCCAGGTCGGCGCGGGCGCATGCGGATGGGGTGGTCCGGACGCGGTGTAGTTCCTCGTCGATGTGAGGGATCCCGTCGCCCACTGGGGCTGGGATGAGGAAGTCGGCGATCCAGCTGTGGTGGTAGCCGGCCCGGATCACGGCTGCCGCCACCGGATCTCGGCCCACCTGCTCGCGGTAGGCGCGCAGGTGGGCCTCCAGCCACTTTTGTTGTGCCGGGTGGGAGGCGACGGCCTCTTCCAGGTCGATGAGAGTGGCGACGGTTTCCGCCAGAGGCGAGATCACGAACCGGCTGCGAGCCAGGGTGTCCGTGTCGAGCAGCCAGAGCCCCATTGTTTCGCCTCCGTGCGAAACATTAACAGTGTCACGGTGGCTGCTCGGACACTCCCCGTCATGCGTACTTACCGAGAAGTATTTCGCACCCCCGAGTTCACGCCGCTCTTCGCCGCCAGCGCATTGTCAGTGGCTGCATCCACGGTGAGCGGGCTGGCTCTGGGCACCCTGGTCCACTCCGCCACCGGGTCCCCACTGCTCTCCGCTCTAGCGATGTTCGGCCCTTCCCTCGCCCAGGTCGTCGGCGCGGCCACCCTGCTGTCGGCTGCCGACCGTCTTCGTCCGCGCGTCGCCATGGCGGGCCTCGCCCTGGCTTTCGCGGTGGCTGCCGCCGTCCAGGCAGTTCCCGGCCTACCGGTGTGGACAGTCTTTGCCGTCCTGGCGGTCGAAGGCCTGATCTCCTCAGTGGGTGGCGGGATCCGCTTCGGCCTGCTCAACGAGATCCTCACCAAGGACGGCTATCTGCTGGGCCGTTCGGTCCTTAACATGGCTGTCGGCACCCTGCAGATCTGCGGCTACGCCCTTGGTGGCGTCCTCGTCTCCCTGATTTCGCCGCGTGGCGCGCTACTCGTCGGTGCACTGCTGTATGTGGCTACCGCAGCTGTGACCCGCCTCGGCCTCACCGACCGGCCGCCCCGTGCCACCGGCCGTCCGTCGATCGCCGCCACCTGGCGCGTCAACACCCGTCTGTGGACGTCCGTGCCCCGCCGCTACGTCTACCTGGCGCTGTGGGTCCCGAACGGCCTCGTTGCGGGATGCGAGTCCCTCTATATCTCCTACGCCCCCGAGCACGCTGGGCTCTTCTTCGCCTGCGCCGCTCTCGGCATGCTCGCTGGCGACACGCTCGTGGGACGCTTCCTCCCACAGCGGTGGCGTGAACGCCTCAGCTCCCCGCTACGGCTGCTCCTCGCCGCCCCCTATCTGCTGTTCTTCCTGAAACCGGGGCTCTCCGTCGCCTTGGCCGCCGTCACCCTGGCGTCCGTCGGCTTCGCAGCGAGCCTCCTGCTTCAGGAACGCCTGATGCAGCTGACTCCCGACGAGCTGAGCGGTCAGGCACTCGGTTTGCACGCCTCCGGCATGCTCACCCTGCAGGGCATCGGCGCCCTCCTCGCCGGTACTATCGCCGAACTCACCACGCCTGCTGTGGCGATGACGGCCATGGCAACCGCTTCCGTCGCTGTAACCCTGGCGCTCGCTCCAGGACTGCGGGCGCGTCCGCAGGTCGTTGCGGCAGCATGAGACGCGGAACCGGCGGGGTGGGTCAGCAAGACAGCAGTGTGCTCAGGGACCGGGACCGGTCTGGCCAGCCACGCTCGGCCGACCAGGCGAAATGGCCGCCTCCCCCGCGCTGATCGCCGGGCGATCACCGCTGGACGCGCACCAGTCTCCAAGGCCGAATGAGCTCCAACGTCATGCCTCGTCGATCGCGTCCTTGGCGCGTAGGGGCCTCATTCCGCCGGGTAGATTGGGGAGTTGGAAGGAGTACCGGCCCAGCATGTTGATGTGCTGCCGCACGAACGGGGAGAGGCGGGCGACGTCCTCGTCACGGACTTTGAACCCGTCCCCCCGCAGCTGGTTCACTGCAGCGTCCATGTACCGGGTGTTGAACAGGACGACGGCGTTGAGGACCAGGCCGAGCGCGCCGAGCTGGTCTTCCATGCCGTCCTGGTAGCGCTGGTAGAGCTGCCCCGAGCGGCCGTGGAAGATCTTCCGGGCGAGCGCGTGGCGGCCCTCCTGGAGGTTGGCCTGTGCCTTGATCTGGCGGCGGTAACCGGGCTCGTCGGCCAGGCGCAGGATGTGCAGGGACTTGGCGATCCGCCCGTAGTGGGCGATCGCGTCGCCCAGCGGGGTCGGCCGCCCGTCCCGCGACAGCATCCGGATCACGTCGTACGCGCGCACGGCGCCAGTGTGGATGGAGCCGATGATCCGCAGGATGTCCTCCCACCAGCGTTCGATCCGGACGAGGTCGACCCGGCCGCGGGCGGCTTCCTGGAAGGCGCCGTAGTCGGTGGTGCGGTCGATGCGCCACATCTTCTGGTCCGGCAGGTCCGCGAGCTGCGGCGCGTACGCGAACCCGGCCAGGGTGAGGAGTCCGAAGACGATGTCGCTGTACGAGGCGGTGTCCGTGACGATCGTCTCCGGGCGCTTGCCGCCGTCCCGGTCGTAGAGGACGTCGAGCACGTACAGGGAGTCGCGCGGGGTGCCGGCCACCACCTTCCCGCCGAGCCCTGCCGCCTGGTCGTTGATCATGTTCAGCCAGGTGGCGCCGCCCCGGCGCCCGAAGTACTTGGGGTTGGGGCGGGCGTAGACCGAGGGGACGGGGACGACGAACCGCATGCCGTCGACGGAGGCGACCAGCCCGCCGCCCCACACCTGCGCGAGGCCGATGGATGCCTGGTGCTCGATGAGGGTGGCGTTCGCGGCCCTGTAGGTGGCCAGCCGCAGATACGTCTGATCGACGTGGGACAGCCTGCCGTACTTCAGCTCGTCGATCCCGCCGATGACCGGTGTGTAGCCGACGTTGCAGCCGTGCGCGACCAACAGCGCGGCGACCGTCACGTGCAGGTCCTTGAGCCTGCCCTCGCCGCCGGTGATCGAGGTGAACGCCTGGTCGGCGCCGGTCCAGGAGAACACCTCCAACAGGACCTCCGGCAGGTCGACGCGGGGCATCATCGCCTCCACCGCCTTCCGCAGGTCGGTCAGGGAGGCGGGTTCGGGCTCCGGCTGAAGGGCGGCGAAGTGCAGGCGGCCGTCGTCGTCGAACACGATCTGGGAGTTCGCCGGCACCCGCCCGGCGACCTCCCGGTACGTGCCGTCCAGCAGCGCGGCCCGCGCCGCCAGGTGCTCACCCGGCTCCCCGGGCAGGTTCAGGGAAGCCAGCACGGTCGGGCGGACCTGCTCCCACGCCTCGCCGTCCAGCAGCTTCGCCCGCGGGTCGCCCCACTTCGAGGAGTTCTTCGCGAACACTTCCCGCCGGCGCAGCAGCCGGTGGAAGGACTCCAGCACGCAGAACACGTAAGCCTTCCAGTCCACCGTGCCCGCCTCCAGGTGCGGCGCGCTCAGCACCAGCCGCTTCCACGAGCCCACCAGCAGCGACGTGTCGATCTCGTCTGATCCGACCTTCTTGCGCCCCATCAGGTCGGGCAGCGACTTCAGCGCCTTGAGGACCGGCAGGCCCTCCGGGGTGGCGCCGAAGTCGACGGCCTGGACGAGGAGCGCCAGGAACGGCCGTACGGTGGGGAACCGGGTGACCAGCATCGTCCGCCATGCCTCGTCCGCGTCCGAGTCGATCGGCGGCGCCAGCTCGAACAAGGCGGCGATCGCGGCGGTCAGCTCCTCGCGCGGCACCACCTCCTCGATGCGCTCCCACATCGCCGTTAGTGTCGCCACCTCCGGCGGACTGATCTCCCCGGACTCGGTGTCGACCTGCTCGCTCGTAGTGTCGAACACGACCCGGAACGCGGTCGCCAGCCTGATCCCGGCCCGCTCCATCCTCGGCAGCGTCTTCAGCTTCTGCTTCGCCGTCTCCCGCTCCGCCCGCGCCAGCAGCTTCGTCGCGATCAGCACCTCCAGCAGGTCCAGCGCGTCATCGACCGCCCGGGACGTCAGGTAGACCGCGGTGGCCAGCAGCGTCGCCAGCCTGCGCGAGTCACCGTGACGACGCAGCAGGGACGCCTTGCCGTCCACGCCGTACCGCGACAGCTCCGCCAGCCGCCGCGGCGGTATCCCGGACACGTCCAGCTCCCCCATACCGAACGCGTCGATCTCCGCCGCCCGCTCAAGCGCCCACTTCATCTGCGGGCCGGAGATCCGCACCGGACCGCGCCGTAGCCGGTCCAGCTCCGACACCCGCGCACCGGGCGGCACGGTCAGCAGGGAGTCGAGCACCGCCCGCTGACCCGTGCTCAGCAGCCCGTAGAGGCTGTCCCACAGCCGCTGGTTCGCCGCCTCCCGCACCGAGGCCACCAGCCGGGCCAGCGTCGTCACGCCGGGCAGCAGCACCCGCCGCTCACGCAGCCACCCCACCGCCGCGTCGAACAACGCTTTCGGGCCCTCCCCGGTCGTCCAGGCCCGCGCGTCCACCCACACCCGCAACTCGGCTTCCGCCTCGGCGAACTCCGTGTACTCCAGGAGCTTTCGCAGCTCACGGACGTGGGCCAGCCGGGTGTTCTCCCGTTCCCCGTACGCCTTCAGCGCCGAAGCATCCGCGATGCCGAGCTGCTCGGCGAGGTAGTCGACGACCTCGGCCGGCACGTCGGTCGGGTCGTCCGGGAACACCCCGAGGTAGCGCGCGGTCGTGAGCTGGGCCGCGAAGCCCAACCGGTTGTGGGACCGCCGCTTGCCCTCGATCAGCTCCCGGTCCGCGTCGTCCAGGAAGAAGAACCGCTCCAACTCCGTACGGGACGGCGCCCCGTCGTACGCCGCGTACGCAGCGGCTTGTGTATCCGTCAGAAACTCGACCGGCACCCCGGACCTCCACACAGTCAATGATCAACACGACTGTTGAAGGCTCCGCCCTCGAAGAAGTCCAGGTCAAAGCGCTCTCAGGTGCACGGGAGGCTTAGCGCCGGTTTTCGTTCCGATGTTCCTCAACCCCCGGCCATGCGTCATGCGTCCTGCACGTGAACACAAGGAGATCACGTTGAGTACCGTTCCTTCTCTCCCGCACCGGCTGTCCCTGGCCCGTGCCGCTGACGAGTTCGTGCTCGCCACCGTCCTGCTGTTCCTCGCGGTGACGGCCGTCCGGTGGCTGCGTGATCCGGACTCCGCCCTCTACGTCGCCGACCGCGACGCCGCAATCGCCGTCATCGGCGCCTTCAGCGGGGCTATCCTCACCGCACTGATCCTCACCCCGCCGGGCAGGCGCAGCGGGGGACACATGAATCCCGCCGTGACGGTCTCCCTCTGGCTGATGGGCGCCTTCCCGGGCCGGAGTGTCCTGCCGTATGTGCTGGCCCAACTCGCGGGTTCCGCGGCAGGGACGGGGCTGGCGCGTCTGGTGTGGGGACGCCCGGTCTCCCTCCCGTCGGTCGACTACGCCGCGATCATGCCCGCGCCCACCTGGCAGCCCGCGTCCGTCTTTCTCGCCGAGACGGGAAGCATGGCGGCCATCGTCCTCGTCGTCGGGTTCCTCCTGACCCATACCCGCTTTACTCGCCTACTGCCGTACGCCATCGGACTGTCCGTCGCGCTGGTGATCGCCCTGCTCGGCACCCGCAGCGGGGGCTCGATCAACCCCGCCCGCCAACTCGGGCCCGCCGCGCTCGCCGGGCAGACCAAGGATCTGTGGATCTATCTGGTGGCGCCGGTTCTGGGAGCGGCGATCGGCGCCTGGCTCGACCACGTCCTCGGCCGGCGCCGGCTGATGGCTGCGGAGGGCCGGGCGCAGGTGTCGGCAGTCGCGGAGCAGAGCAGGGTGTGGGGCCCTTGGTCCGAATTCACCCAGGTACGGCATCGTGACGGTCACAGGGTCGAACGTGCGGCTGTGCGTGGCGTCGGTGTCCAAGCAGGACGGCCGGGACCGGTGGGTGGTGTGGGCGACCGGCAAGGCATTGTTCCCTGGACGGCCCAGGGGACAGTGGCCGAATCACTCGCGACCGAGCTGCCCCTTCCGGGCCGTCCGCCGATCGGTGTCGAGATGCGCGACACGCAACTGCGCAGCATCTGGGTGAACGACATCCAGGGCTTCAAGGACAGTGTCCCCCTCCCCCGGCGGCCGAGCCGCAGACTGACGGAGGCGGCGCCTGGCACGGAGGCTGACGGGAGGTGGTGATTGCACGTTCGAAGCTCCCCGCTCGGGCAGCTTCACCACTCATCCCGTCCTCGCGGCCCCATCCGTACCAGATGGATGTCCGACGGACCAAAAGGACCGATTTTTTTCATGAATATCCTAGTTGCCGGTGCGACCGGTGCAGTGGGCCGAATCCTCGTTCCGATGCTGCTGGACGGAGGACATCAGGTCACAGGGATCTCTCGCACCCCCGAGGGGACCGAGCGAGTACGGCGTCAGGGCGCATCAGGCGTTCAAGCGGACGCATTCGACAGGGACGGTCTGCGACAGGTGGTGGCAGCGACCGCACCGGATGCGGTGATCCATCAGCTCACCGCCCTGCCGGACGCGGACCGGGAGACGACCAACCGGTTACGCCGGGAGGGCACCCGCAATCTGGTGGACGCGGCCAAGTCCGCCGGAGTGAAAAGAATCGTCGCCCAGTCGATCTCCTGGGCGTACGCGCCGGGGGAAACCCCGGCAGACGAGACCGTACCGCTGGACCTCGGGGCGCCCGAGCCACGAGGAGGGATGGTGGACGGCATCCAGGCACTGGAGGAGACTGCGGCCGACATGGAGACTGCGGTGGCGCTGCGCTACGGCATCCTGTACGGCCCGGGCACCTGGTACGCACCAGGCGGTGCCGTGGCCGCAGCCCTGGCCGGTGATCCGAACGCGCGTCTCCTGGCGAACCTCGAGGCGGATCTCTCGGTGACGTCTTTCGTGCACGTTGCCGATGCCGCGAGGGCCACCGTTGCCGCCCTCGATTGGCCGTCCGGGCCCGTCAACATCGTGGACGACGAGCCGGCACAGGGCCGTCAGTGGCTGCCGGTCCTGGCCGCCGCTCTCGGTGTGCCCGCGCCCGAGGCGCGGGAAGGACGACAGAGCTGGGCCAGGGGCGCGTCCAACGAGCTGGCCCGCTCCCGGGGATGGGAACCCGAGCAGGCGACGTGGCGGTACGGCTTCGCCACACAAGGAGTCTGACGCAAGTGGGATCGCCCCCGACCTCCGGCCGGGGCATCCCGCAGAGGGCCGCCAGACCTTCAACGACGAGCGCCACCGGGCGCCGAATCCCCTGCTCGAGCACCATCAACAGCCTTGGCTGCCCGGAACGGGCAGGTCGTCAGGTGACCAGTCATCGAGCCCGGAACTGCGACCGGCAGCCAGCACCCCACATCCGCCACGACCAACGGCTTTCCGACATGGCGGGCGGCAACCACGCTTCTGCGCGCTCTCCTCGTGCTGACGAACGCCGAGGTCCACCGCTGACGGACGATCACCTCCTACCGATCACACCCCCGACCGGCACGACCATCCCAACCGCGACTCACACGCTATATCTCGACATGGGTGCCGGCCAAGCCCGATCGATAAGGAGACGCGATGGTCAGCGTCGATCCGCATGTAGGCCGGCCTGGGCGCCGTCGCCGACCTGGGCTTCGTCGACCTGGACGACGCGGACCGCCAGACGGACGACCGTGGCGGCGCCAAGCGGGGCCGCGAGCAGGTCCGCCGTCAGTTCGTGCTGCCAGAGCAGGTGATAGAACACCGGCAGCACTGCCAGCCGGTCCCCGATCCGCTCGGTGCCCGCGAGAAGCAGTTGCGGTTCGGTGAACACCTCCCGCAGTTGGTTCGCCACCGACGTTCGGTGGCAGCGCGGATGGTGGTAGCGCGCCAGCCGGCGCAAATTCGCCCGGAAGGGCTGGTCCAGGTCCCCGACCAACCGGAACTGCCGGGCAGCGGTCGCGCAGATCCGCGCGGTGACCGCGCAGACCTCGGCAGCCTCCTCGTCGACCAGGCTCTGGGGCCGGACATCGACGACCACGCCGGTGCCGCCGGTGAAGTTCCTCTGTCCCTTGAAGGCGGTGAACTTCCGGGCTGGCGAGGAAAATTCGAAGGACTCGCCCCAGCAGCGAGCCAGCGGACCAAGCCGCACGGCTCCGCCGCGTCGACGAACCCCACCTGGACGTCCGACGCGTACTCCCAGGCGGGTATCGCCTTCGCGGGATCGCCCACGAGCACCTCCCCGCCGCCCTTGCCTCTGCACTGCGAGGGAGGAACACCCAGCGGGATCCCGTGCCCCGGACGCGGAAGGCGTCACCCCAACGAGCGACATTTCTGCGAGAGTCGATGCCGGTCGCTGCTTGACTCGGTCCGGTTCGAAGTCACGCGTCTCGGTCGGCTTCCTGAGCTGCACGCTCCAGCCGGCTTCGATGGTTCTCCCACCACGCCGAGTCGCCCGGCGGCATGTTGTCGTTGCCCTTGTTCATCCCGGCGGCACCGTCTATGAGCTCCCGGAGGATATCGGCGTGCCCGGCGTGCCGGTGCGTATCAGCGATCACTCGCACTACGGCATGATGCAACGTCACCTCGTCCCTGCCGTTGGGCCACCACGGCACCCTGCCGGTCGTGTCAAGCGCCAGCGCGTCGATTGTCGCGTCCGCGTGCGCCCACGTCCGGCGATAAAGTTCCACGATGTACTCGCGTGACTCATCGGCGGTGGCCCACATATCCGCGTTGGGCTCAGCACCGTCATCAAGCCAGGGCAGCGGCTCGCCGGACGGCCGTCCGAAGGTGTCGCCGAGGTAGCCCAGTTCCACACTGGCCACGTGTTTCACCAGGCCCAGGAGGTTCGTGCCGGTCGGCGTCAGCGGGCGGCGGATGTCGTACTCCGAGAGCCCTTCGAGCTTCCACAGCAGGGCATCACGGGCAGACTGCAAGTAAAAGTGTAGGTCAGCCTTGGCGTCCGATGCGGTCATGGGACCAGTCTGCCGCCCGCGCGATCTTTGTCCACCGCCTTTTCCACCGCTCGCGGCGAACCAGATCATCTGACACGAGGATCACAGCGAGCGCATCGGGGAATCGGTCACAGGCGAGACGCATCCCCGCGTGACCACTACGAACCCTGACGGGCCGAGAGCATGAAGGACGGATACAGACCAGTCGAACAATGATCTCTACCAGTACCGGGGCCGTGCCTGGGCTCCTCCTACGGCTGGAGAGGGTCGGGACACGAGCCGTCCGACTGCGTCATCGTCCATCCGTCCCCGAGCACACGGACGCTCGTGTGCTCGGGGGAGCGTTGTGCAACGACGGGAGGAGCCGCAGGGGCGCCGTCCCGATTCGCGTCCGCGGGCAGCGCGGCAAACGGCAGAGTCACGCGAGCCACCGTGCACGCCAACTGGCGCATGGCCAGGTGGCTGAGGGGAGGGACATCTTTGGGGAGCTGGATGGAGAAGGTGTGGTCGCTGCCGATCGCCACGTCCGGTGTATCCGTCAGGCGGGGCAGCTCCGTGGTAGCCGTCACGGCCTCGCTCGTGGTCGGTCCGCCGAACAGCAAGCGCACGACGGCCCCGAAGTCCGCAGGGTCGCCGATCTTGCGGGGATAGGTCGTCAGATCACCGTTGTGCAGGAAATAGAGGGGGATGAATGCCCGTCGGCGTTCACCCGCTGGAACACCGCAGCGCGCTGGGTTCGTACGGACCGGCGCAGTTCCGGGCTCAGCTTGTCGAAGGCGTCACTCGGCGCGTCGGCGCGGAGGCTGCCGTACGTGGCCAGTACCTGCCAGCCCTGTGACTGGTTGGCGTGGAGCACCTGGTCCACCGCCGCCTGCAACTGCGACCGGCTTGGCGCCAGGGGAGCTGGTGGTCGGGGCCATTGGTATCGCCAACGTGACGCTGGTGGCGGTCATGGAGCGGAGCGGGGAGATCGGACTGCGCCGCGCCCTCGGCGTCTCGCGACGACAGGTCGCCGGCCAGTTCCTGGTGGAGTCGACGACCATCGGACTCCTCGGCGGCGTCATCGGCGCCGTCCTGGGCATGGTCGTCGTGGTGGCCGTCTCCGCCATCAGGGACTGGACTCCGGTCCTGGACGTCCGTCTCGCTTTCGGAGCCCCGGTCGCCGGAGCCCTCGTCGGACTCCTGGCCCGTCTCTACCCATCACTGCGGGCCTCCCGCATGGAGCCCGTCGACGCTCTGCGCTCCTAAGGGCTGTCCCGCAATCCCTGGTGGATCAGCGCGCGGCGTCAGATGCGGTGCATCGCAAGGCGGAGGAGCATCCTCATACTGGGCGTATTCGGGCGTTCCGACAACGCGGCGAGGTGCCGTAGCTGTCGTCGCGCGCCCGCCGGGGATTACGGGACAGCCCTTAGGCCGTCCCGACTCGCACCAAAACTGAGGCGCACAACCGGCCGCTCTCTCGACGACGTTCGAGCCAGCCTGGCTGAAGTGGGTGAAGAACCGCTCGTTCCGCGGCTGCATCCGCAGGCCCATGGGAAGTCCTGGACCGCCGGCATCGCCGTTCGCGGCGCGTCACCGCTTCGGCAGGAGCTTGTCCGTCCGCAGCGGACGACGAAAGGCAAGACAAAGGCAAGGAGGTTACGCACTCCTTGCCACTCTCAAGGTATAGCGCACTGGGGGGCTTACGGCAAGGCCCCGGTCGTGCCGCAGAATGGTCGGCCAAGGCCAGAACCTGCGGAAATGACAGATTCGCGAAGTGCGTGTGTTGTTGTCGACGTATGGGTTGCGCGGGACGTCGAACCGCCGGTGGGACTCGCGGCGCTGTTGCGGGGACTCGGCGCGGAGACGCGGGTGTGCGTGCCGCCGGACTGCGCGGAGCGGCTGGCCGAAATCCAATCTCGTTGAATGGGCGTTTTGATGATTGACGTGATCGTGGTCGGCGGCGGACCGACCGGCTTGATGCTGGCCGGTGAGTTGCGGCTGTCCGGAGTGCACGTGGTCGTGGTGGAGAAGTTGACCGAGCCGACCGGGCAGTCCCGCGGGCGCGGTCTGCACGTGCGCAGCGTCGAAGTGATGGACCAGCGCGGTCTGCTGGACCGATTCCTCGCGGTCAGCGAGAAGTTCCAGGTCGGCGGTTTCTTCGGCGGCATCCACAAGCCGTGGCCGGACCGGTTGGACACGGCGCACCCGTACGGCCTCTCCACCCTGCAGCCGGTCACCGAGCGGCTGCTCCACGAGCGTGCCCTCGAACTCGGTGCCGAAATCCGGCGCGGCTGCGAAGTGGTCGGACTGAGCCAGGACGAGGACGGGGTGACCGTCGAGCTGGCGGACGGCACGCACCTGCGCTCGCGCTACCTCGTCGGGTGCGACGGCGGGCGCAGTGAGGTGCGCAAGGGACTCGGCGTCGCTTTCCCCGGCGAGCCCGCCAAGGTCGGGACGATGCTGGGTGATATGGAGGTGACCGAGGATCCGGTGACGGTTGCCGCCATCGTCGCGGAAGTCCGCAAGACCCAACTGCGGTTCGGCACCATCCCCAACGGGGACGGGACGTACCGCATCATCGTGCCCGCCGACGGCGTGGCCGAGGAGCGTGCGACCGCGCCGACACTCGAGGAGTTCAAGCAGCAGCTGCGGACGTTCGCGGGCACCGACTTCGGCGTGCACTCGCCGCGCTGGCTGTCCCGGTTCGGCGACGCCACCCGGCAGGCGGAGCGCTACCGGGTCGGCCGGGTGCTGCTGGCCGGCGACGCGGCGCACATTCACCCGCCGGTCGGCGGGCAGGGGCTCAACCTCGGCGTGCAGGACGCGTTCAACCTCGGCTGGAAACTGGCCGCCGCGGTCAACGGCTGGGCACCGGAGGGGTTGCTGGACAGCTACCACGCCGAACGGCACCCGGTGGGCGCCCGCGTGCTGGACAACACCCGCGCGCAGATCACGCTGCTGGGGACCGATCCGGGTGCGACCGCCCTGCGGGAGCTGTTCTCGAAGCTGATGGACTTCGAGGAGGTGAACCGGTACGTGACCGGGATCATCACCGCGGTCGGGGTCTGCTACGACTTCGGCGAGGGGCATGAACTGCTCGGCAAGCGGATGCGCGACATCGGCTTGAAGCGGGGGCGCCTCTACGAGCTGATGCACGGCGGCCGCGGGCTGTTGCTCGACCAGACCGGCCGGCTCTCGGTGGCGGGCTGGGCAGATCGGGTCGACCACGTCGTCGACGTCAGCGAGGAACTGGACGCGCCCGCGGTGCTGTTGCGGCCGGACGGCCACGTGGCGTGGGTGGGTGAAGATCAGCAGGATCTGCTCAGCCAGCTGCCCAAGTGGTTCGGCGCTGCCATCAGCTGAGCGCGCAGTTGTGGCTCGAAAGGGCGGGATCTGTCTCCCGTCGAGTTCGGCGCGGTCCGGTGCAGTAGCCCGCCAGCTCGAAGCCCCCACGAAGTACGCCGACCCCAGCAAAATCAACCTCGTCGGGATTTCCTGATCCGTAGTTGAGGACGTTCCGAGGTAGCGGGTGCTTCCCGGGGTGTCCGAGTACTGGATCGTGACATCTGGTCCTGGTGCTGGGGTGGCGGCGAGCGTCACCACCGTCAGCTGGAGGGCCAACTGAATCGCTGAGTCACAGTGCCTCAGTTGGCACCTGAGCACTTCAGTCGGCACCTTGCGCTTGAGTTTGCGCGGGGTACTCCTGCACGTCGCTGTTCTGGTGTTTTCCTCGTCTCTGAGCTCTGCGGGGATGCTTCCATCGGAAACCTGAGGTCCAGCCATATTCATGTGCGAGCGGCGGCTGACCTCCTCGGCCGGCTGCTGGCCGAGGAGGTCAGCCGCCGCGCTTCAGGCGTACGACGACGGGGGCGCCGAAAGGGTCGCCGGACTGGTTGACCTGGACGTGTCCGGCGCCCAGCCACTCGTCGGTGCCGGGCACCCGGTGGATCTCCTTCAGCCACAGCGACTGGTTCGACCCCTTGCGGGCACCGGTCGACAGAGGCAGGCGGCGGCGCTTGATCTTCACGCACCGGCCGTCGTCGGCCAGGTACCAGTTGCCGTCGAGGAACAGGCCCTCGTCGTCCTGACTCATCGGGGTCCGCACAGCGCACCCGCCGGGCGCGCGCTCCTGCTCGACCCACTTCGAGCCGTCCCAGCGGAGCCGGATGTACTCGTCCGCGGGTTCGTTCTCGACCTCGCCGTGGTTGAAGGTGTTGTTGCCGTACGCGCGCACCTCACCGCTGTCGAGCACGAAGACCTGGCCGAGGCCGGCGCTGGGCTCCGGCGGGATCGGCTTCTCGAAGCGTGCCTGTGGAGTCTCCACCGACTTCCAGGACGTACCGTCCCAGTGCATCGAGGCGGGCTGGCCGTACCGCTCGCCGTAGCTCAGCTCGGTGCCCGGCCCGGTCGAGCGGCTGCCGACCGCCCAGACGTCGTCCGGTCCCACCACCGCGAGGTCGGAGGCGCCATACGGCAGCCGGGTCGTGGTCCAGCGGGTGCCGTCCCAGTGCTGGGCGGTCTGCTCGCCGTCGCGGGCCCAGATGTCGTCCGGGCCCGCGGCCTCGAAGTCCCCGACATTGCCCGGCGGGGGGTTCGGCACCGCGGACCAGCGGGTGCCGTCCCACCTAGCCCAGGGGTTCACGCCGGCGCCCTCTTCATAGGTCTGCGGCCGCAGCCACAGGGCTTCCTCGCCGACCTCTTCGAGCACGGGCGGGTAGTCGGTGGTGCCGAGAGCTTCGGGAAGGGGCTCGCGCTTCCACTGCGTACCGTCGTAGTGCAGCAGGTGGGCGTTGGACTCGCCGTTGTTCTCGGTCCCGACCGCCCAGATGTCGTCCTCGGCCAGGACGGCGACATCGGTGAGCTCTCCGCTGAAGTCCGCGATGTGTTCGAAGTCCCAAGTGAGGGAGCCCGCAGGGGCCTTCGGCGGGGCGTCCTTGCCGTCGGAGTCCGCCGTGTCGGCGGAGCCCGTGGTCCGGGAGCCGGTCGGCTCGGAGTCCGTGCCGCACCCCGCAGCCGTGAGCACAGTGGCCAGCACGGCGACGGCCGCTATGCCCCTGTGCCTGATTCCCGCAGCTCTGCGCATGATCGCTCCCCCTTGTCGCTCCTCCTCGGAGCTGTTCTCAGCGAGCGGGCAGCGTACCCCCGGTCGGCCGGTGCCGCGTGCTTGGGCGGGGGAACGGCTGAGTCGCTGAAGCCGCACTCGCGCAGCTTGCGCCAGACGCCGTCGGCGCAAGCTGCTCGTCGAGGGCGAGAGTCCAAGTGCTGACGGCGGGGTCGTCGCCGAGGGCAGGGTGATCCCGCCGATCGGTGACCAGGACTGTGTCACGATGCCGAACTGGGCGTGCACCTCGCGCAGCTCCCGCTGGATGAAGTACGGGTGCAGCTCGACCTGGTTCACCGCCGGCACCACGTCGGTGCGGTCCATGAGGGTGCGCAGGAGCCCGGGGGTGTGGTTGGAGACGCCGATCGCCCGCACCCGGCCGTCGGCCAATAGCTTTTCGGCGGCCTTGTACGAGGCCACCCAGGCGTCCTGCGCGAACGGGACCGGCTGGTGCAGCAGATACAGGTCGAGGTAGTCGAGAGCGAGGTTGGCGAGGCTGGTGTCGAAGGCGCGCAGGGCCGAGTCGTAGCCGTAGTCGGTCAGCCACAGCTTGGTCGTGACGAAGAGTTCTCCGCGGTCGACGCCGGAGCGGACGATGCCCTCGCCGACCTGCTTCTCGTTGCCGTAGGCGGCCGCGGTGTCGATCAGGCGGTAGCCGTTCTCGATCGCGGTCGTGACCGCGGGGATGGTCTCCTCGGGCGTGCTCTGGTAGACGTCGAGGCCGAAGGCGGGCATCTCGACGCTATTGTTCAGCGTCAGGAGCGGGCTGGGTCCAGTCATGGGGACTTCCTTGTGAGAGTGCTTGTCGGGGGACTGCAACGTGCTTCTGCTGACTTGCTGATGACCTGCGTGGACTACTCGGAGCCGGTGACCTGAGCCCCAGCTTCGGTCTCGACGATGTCCTTGAGCTGCGTGATCGCGCTCATGACGTTGGGCCAGCCGGCGTAGAAGGCCAGGTGAGTGATGGCCTCGGCCAGCTCGTCCTGGCTCAGCCCGTTCTCCAGCGCCCTGCGCGGATGGGAGCCGAGCTGCTCCGTGCGGTACAGCGCCGCCAGCGTGGCGACGGTGATGAGGCTGTGGTCGCGCGGGGGCAGACCGGGACGCTCCCAGACGTCGCCGAACAGCACTTCATCGGTCAGCTCGTCGAGCTTCGGGGCGAAGTCGCCGATCAGCTTCTGGACCGGAGTCAGCTACTCGGCCATGGGTGGTGCTCCCTGCGTGGCTGATGAGCGGGGACGGGGACGGTGCGCGTGGTGACCGGAGCGGGTCAGTTGTGGTCGATCATGTCCATGTGGTCCTTGCTGAGGCGGTCGCCGACGGCCGGGGTGAGGTTGTCGAGCTTCTGGAGCACCTCGCCGGACAGCGTGATGCCGTCGGCCGCGGTGTTCTCCTCCACGCGGGCCACGCGCCGGGTGCCGGGGATGGGGGCGATGTCGTCGCCCTGGGCCACCAGCCAGGCCAGGCACAGCTGCGCCGGCGTGATGCCGACCTCGACGGCGATGGCCTTGACCTCGTCGGCGACGCGCAGGTTCTGCTGGAAGTACTCGGGGTTGTTGAAGCGCGGCATAGTGGCGCGCAGGTCGACCTCGGGGTCGAACCAGTCCGTCGTACGGAACCCGCCCGCCAGGAAGCCGTGACCCAGCGGTGCCCAGGGCACGAAGCCGATACCCAGCTCCCGCGTCACCGGCAGGATCTCCTGCTCCGGGTCGCGGAACCACAGGGAGTACTCGGTCTGCACCGCGGTCAGCGGGTGGACGGCGTGGGCGCGACGAATAGTGCCGGGCCCGGCCTCCGACAGGCCGAGGTGGCGGACCTTGCCCTCCTTGACCAGCTCGGCCATGGCACCGACGGTCTCCTCGATGGGCGTGGCCGGGTCGACCAGGTGCTGGTAGTACAGGTCGATGTAGTCGGTGCCGAGCCGCTTCAGCGAGCCCTCGACCGCGGCCTTGGCGTTGGCCGCGCTGCTGTCGAAACCCTCACGTCGGTGTGCGAGATGAAGCCGAAGTTCGATGTCAGCACCACCTGGTCGCGGCGGCCCTTCAGGGCCTTGCCGAGGAGCTCCTCGTTGAGGAAGGGACCGTACGCCTCGGCGCTGTCAATGTGCGTGACGCCCAGGTCGAGCGCCCGGTGGATGGCGCGGATGCCTTCCTCGTCGTCGGCGTTCGCGCCGGTGTAGAGCGCGTTGATGGGCATCGCGCCCATACCGATCTGAGTGACGTCCAGATCTCCGCCGAGCTTGATGTGCTTCATGGTGATGCTCCGTGTTTCTCAGGTGTCTGCGGGTGCCGCTTGTGCTGGGAAGGGATCTCCAACAACATCGACTCTCGCCCCTTCGCTCGCTGCGTGGCAGGCCGGGCTGTGCCGGGGAGCGCTGTTCCGGGATGGGACAGGGCCCCCATGCGCCTGCCGCGCAGGTCATGGCACCCGCCAGACTGGAAGCATGAAGAGTGAGCAGCAGAACGGGACCGAGCTGGGTCGCTTCCTGCGCGCCCGCCGGGCCGGCGTGACCCCAAGGAGGTTGGCCTGACGGCCGGCGTCGCCCTTCGCCGTACGCCCGGGTTGCGCCGCGAAGAACCGGCCACCCTGGCCGGGATCAGCGTCGACTACTACGTCCGCCCGGAACGTGGCAAGGAAACCCGCCCCAGCCCGTCCGTCGTCGACGCCCCCGACCTCGCCCAGCGCCGGCGAACTCCTGCTCAACAGACCGGAGTTCGCCCGCCTCTGGGAACGCTACGCCGTGAAGGGCAACACCCACGGCCGCAAGACGTTCCACCACCCCGAGGTCGGCGACCTCACCCTCGGCTACCAGTCCATGGAACTGGAAGGCACCCCCGGGCACTGTCCATCACCTACTGCGCCAAACCCGGCACCCCCGAACAAGACGATCATCCTCCTGGACCTGATCGCGCACGAGCACCCCTCCAACAAGGCGGCACCAAGCGGCGGGGCATCGACCAACCCGCACTCGCGGCTCCGGCGCCATTGACCAGCAGCCCGCGAGACAGGAGGCGCATGTCCCGCCGGGCTGGTCGCTGTCATGGCGTCACGGGGTCACGGGGTCACGAAGACCTTCAGAGCCTCGCGCTGATCCATCGCCCGGTAGCCCTCGGGCACCTGGTCGAGGGACACCGTGCGGTCGAAGACGCGTCCGGGCTCGACGGCGCCGTCCAGGACGGCGGGCAGCAGCTCGTCGATATAGGCACGCACCGGGGCCGGGCCACCGGTCAGCGTGATGTTCGGGCCGAACAGGCTGCCAAAGCCGATCGGGGCGTCCTCGTACTGTGGGACGCCGACTCGGCTGATCACGCCGCCGGGGCGGACCGCACCGACGGCCATCTCGTAGGCGGGCATGTGGCCCACAGCCTCCAGGACGGCGCGGCTGCCCTGGCCGGCGGTCAGGTCGCGGAGCTTGGCGATGCCCTCCTCTCCGCGCTCGGGGATGACGTCGGTGGCACCGAAGTGGCGGCCGAGGTCGGTGCGGTCCTTGTGGCGGCCCATGAGAATGATCCGCTCCGCGCCGAGTTGCTTGGCCGACAGCACGGCGAGCAGGCCGACGGCACCGTCGCCGATGACGGTGACCGTGTCACCGCGGGTGACGCGGGCCTGCTTTGCGGCGTGGTAGCCGGTGCCGTAGACGTCGGCCAGGGTCAGGAGGGAGGGCAGCAGCGCCGAGTCCTCGCCCACTGGCAGCTTCACCAGGGTGCCCTGGGCCTGCGGGACACGGACCGCCTCGGCCTGGCCGCCGCCGACTCCGCCGGCGGCGTAGAACCCGCCGTTGGGGCAGGAGGTGTGCAGGCCCTCCCGGCACAGCTCGCAGGTGTTGTCCGCGAAGGCGAACGGGGAGACCACCAGGTCACCGCGCTTGAACCCGGACACCTCGGAGCCGAGCTCCTCCACGACACCGAGGAACTCGTGCCCCATTGGAACCGGACCGTCCGAGGCCGACATGGTGTGGTACGGGTGCAGGTCACTGCCGCATACGCAACTACGCACGATGCGCACAACCGCGTCGGTGGACTGCTCGATGACCGGGTCCAGCGCGTCCTGGACGCGCACGTCACCGGCTTCGTACATGATTGCTGCCCGCACGGGGACATCTCGCTTTCTGCGTAATGAAAAAGAAAAACACTGGCCTGCGGATAAGGCGGATCGCCAAAGCCACAGGTCAGGGCACGATCAGGACGAGCTTCCCGTGCGCCTGGTGGGAACGCAGCCGCACCGCGGCCCGGGCCGCGGTGTCGAAGGTGAGGGCGCCGTCGATGAGCGGGCGGACCCGACCGTCGGCGACCGCGGGCAGAAGCTGCTCACCGGCGGCGGCGATGATCGCGCCGAGTTCGGTGGCACGGGTGAAGCCGAAGGACACCCCGCGCAGCCGCATGTGCCGGTAGGACGGGGTGTCGAGGTTGATGGTCGACTCCGCAGTGTCCAATCGGCCGATGTTGATCACCGCGCCGTCGATCCGGGCAGCGGGCAGGCAGTCGGCGAACGTCTGCCCGCCAACATGGTCCAGTACCAACTCCACGCCCTGGCCGCCGGTCGCCGCCAGCACCGCCACGCCGTCGCCCACAGCCACGATCTCTCCGGCGAACTCGAAACCGGCCTGGTACTTCTTGCCTGTGTCGCCGGCCGTCGGATCAGCGTCGGCGAGCATGGCTGCGTCGGCGTTGTTCAGCGCCACGGCGCGGGCGCGCACCAGCACCTGCCCCGGACCGGCCTTAGGTACCGGGACCTCGCAGGACTCCCAGTCAGGGCCGGTGCCGCCGAACAGCGCGGTCATCGTCGCGGGCATGGGTGTTCCTCCAGGGGCCAGGGGGTTCTCGCCCGGTGCACGGGCAGTACGGGCGGTCAGTGGCTGCGGGTGTGTGGGCCGCTGTACTGCTCGTCGGTGACTTTCTCCAGCCAGGTGGTCTCCGGCCGGTCGTCGCCCGGGCCTTCCCACATCGCCAGGTGCTGCATGAACCGGTCCTCGGTGGCGCCGTGCCAGTGCTCCTCGCCGGGCGGGCACGTCACGGTCTCGCCGGGGTGGGCTTCGAAGATCGTGCCGTCGCGGGCGCCGATCAGGGCGATGCCCGCCACGACGTGCAGGGTCTGCCCGACGGCATGGTGGTGCCATGCCGTGCGCGCACCCGGGGAGTAGCGCACCATGTTGGCGCGCATCCGTGACGGTTCCTGGCCGGCATGGATCACGTCGAACCACACGTCCCCGGTGAACCAGTTCTCGGGGGCCTTCGTGGTGGGCTGGGGCTTCACAAACTCCATGGGTATCCTTCTCCTTCGCGGTTCCACGGCCTCAGTGCCGGGACCGGCTGTCAGTTCTCGGGCGAGTCCGTGCTGCCGACGATGTCTTTGAGTCGGCCAAGCGCGCTCATGGCGTTGGGCCATCCGGCGTAGAACGCCAGGTGCGTGAGCGCCTCCACCAGCTCCTCGCGGCTCAGCCCGTTCTTCACGGCCAGCCGCAGGTGAAACCCGAGCTGGTCGGTGCGGTACAGCGCCGCCAGCGTGGTCACGGTGATCAGGCTGCGGTCCCGCGGCGAAAGCCCCGGGCGCTCCCACACATCTCCGAACAACACGTCGTCGGTGAGCGACACCATCTTCGGCGCGAGCTCACCGAGTGCCTTCTGCGCCGCGGATTCCTTTTCCGGCACGACACCACTCCTCTCACTTCAAAGGGCAACCGGGACACCATTTGGCGGACGAGCCGCAGCGGGTTTCCGGTGCCGTGGCTTCAAAACTTGCACCCGCCCCCGCGCCCGCAAAGGGGAGAGTTTCTTCCTGGGAGGAAAACATCCTGGGAGAAAACTCTCCCCCCCAACGGCCAGGCAGCGGGTGCCAGACTGTCGGCATGAGTCCCGACGCACACCTCAACGAACTGGGCGATTTCCTCAAAGCCCGCCGAGCCGAACTCAGCCCCCGCACCGTCGGCCTGCCCGACAGCGCGGGCCCCCGCAGGGTCGCGGGCCCCCCCAGGGTCGCGGGACTGCGCCGGGAAGAAGTCGCCCAGCTGACCGCGATCTCCACCGACTACTACACCCGTCTGGAGCAGGGCCGCATCCAGGCTTCCGCTCCGGTCCTGCACGCGCTCGCCCAGGCCCTGCACCTGGACAACGACCAGCGCGTCTACCTCTTCGGTCTCGCTGGAAAAGAAACCGCGCGTCCCCGGCGGCGGGCACGGCAGAAAGTCCAGCCGCAATTGCAACGACTCCTTGATGACCTCACCGCCACACACGGCGCAGAGGCGAGCGCAGGCCCGGCAGCAGCGTAAGCGCGGCGCACAAAGCCTACGAGGTCCTGTCCGATGGATCGTATGACCTCTTGCCTGCGGATCGCTTCGGTGGACATGGGACGGGGTGATCTGTCGGATGAAGAGTTGCCACGGCTGGAGTACGCTCCTCGGCGGTTACGACGGTCTCTTCCTGGTTCTTGCCGGGTGCTCTCCGGCGGCTGCCGCTCTTACGGCGGCAAGGGGAACTCGTAAATCAACTGCGCAGCTTCCCCGTTCACCCGCAATCACTGGGTCTGACCTGGCACGCTTGCGGTCGTGACCTATGTCGTAACCGTGGAAACGCGTACTCCCGAGGGCGCTCCGGAGCTGGACGAACTGCATCGTGTGGGGGCCATCGCACTCTTGCAGCAGGGCCTCGATTCCGTGGCGGCGATCGAGGGGCCCGACGGCATCGAGGTGGACCTCCGCGACTCCATCGTGGCGGTCCACCCCGGCGGCGCGATTCTGACGGTGTTCGTCGACGCACCGACTCTGGAGTTCGCCGAGGACGCGATCGGCTCCGTGATGGAAGAGGTGCTGGAACGCTCGGAGTTGTTGGCCGAGTGGATCGTCGAGAGCAGCGAGGTGAAGCTGCATACCGACTTGGCCCGGGAGAGCCTTGAAGCCGCCGAGGGGCCCGATGCCCCACCGAGCGATCCCGAGGTTCGTCGCGCTCACCACACAGCGCCTGCCGGTGAATCCGTCGATCACGCGCCGGACACGGAGAAACACGAAGCGGATATCCGAGTCCTGGCTGCCCGCCTGTACGCCTTCACGCCGGTCTCCTTCGGCGTCGTCGACCCCGATGAGAGGGAGGACGGTGACGACGAGTTCAGCATCACGCCCGAGAACGCCGAGCTTGCCGCAGGCGCCCTGGTCCACGGTGCGGAAGTTCTCATCGACGAGCTGTTCGAGGACGTACAGACCCTCGCCGAGGAGAAAAGCAACGTCGCCGACTGCGGAGGCCCCCTGTGGCTCCTCGATGACTTGCCCTCTCGCTACGCCCTTCAATACGACGAACTCTTCGCGCGCCGGTTCCTGGTTACGGCGATCGCTCTCACCACCCGATTCACGGACGGCAGCTTTCAGCAGCTGGGCTGCCTCGCAGAGGAGCTGGTACTCAAGCTGCTGCTGGAGCAGGCACAGGTCACCCTCGACCTGTACGGACTGCTCGACGACGGCGTTTCTGCGGCACTTGATTCCTTCGCCGACGGGGTCTACGAAGACATGGACTTCGAGTGGCTCTACGACGATTCCGTGGACGGCATCGACGAGGACCCTGCGGTGGAGCCCCTTGGCATCACTCCCATGGGGATCGGATCCTGGTTCACGCCCTTCAACGACGGGCGGTACGTCCATCCCTACGCAGCCGACGAGCCCTCGGACGAAACCGCTACCGCGTGAATCCCAGGGGGATGTCACCGACACCCCTCCGAACACATGATCGCCCCGAGGGGAAGGCGGAGATCCTCGCCTCCCTTTGATCAGGCATCCGACGCCGGCATTCCGTACGGGGGAACAAGCTGACGCCGGCCCGGAAGTCGAGGGAACCCCTCCAGCCGCTCGCCGCCGAGATCGGTGGCGAGCGCCGTGCCCTGCAGGTGTCGTGAGGGTGAGAGCGCGCCGCAAGCTCATGGCCCTCGCCACGAGCCCGGTCGCCCGATGCGCGTTGGTGTTCGACAGCATCGTCTCAAGGGCTTCTGCGGCGCCCTCTAGATATTCGACAGCAGCCGGGTCATGGCGAGGTCGCGACGGCGGCCACTCAGGTCGTGACGTGGTTGTCCCAGGCGAGTAGGACCCGCAGGGCCGTGGTGTCCGGAGCGTCATCGACGGCCGCGTCGATCGCGGCGTCCATCCGCTCCTCCCAATCCTCGGGCAGAGCGAGCCCTGGTTGTCCTGACCAGGAGACGTCCGGGCGGGCCAAGCCCTCGGCGATCAAGTGGAGGTGGACGAGCCCAGCCACTGAGTCCCACACCGCGGGCCGGATGAAGTTCCGGGCCGATCGGCCGGTCAGTCGGGCGGCCTGCGCGGGCTTGGGCAGGCGGTCCGCGATCGCCATCCACAACAAGCCGCCGTCGATGGCATCGAGGACGTCTTCCAGGCCGGGCAGTCCTGGATCGATCTCCGAGACGGTGCTGCTGTCGGAGGCTGCGACGCCGGCCGGCGCCGACTCGGCGACAACAACAGCGGCCGCACCCTGCGATGAGGGTTCCGGTGCTGCGCCGCCCGCCGTAGTGACGGACGCGGGCGCGGTGCGCAGCGCGCGTCTGACCGCCATCTGCAGCGGCTCGGCCCAGCCCCGGGCATCGACCACGGCTCTCACCATGACCAGGTCGGGCCAGTCGAGGCGCTGTATCGCCGAGACCTAGTGTCCTGCGTCGTAGATTCGTTGAGTAAGTAGACTGTCTTCATGGCGAAGATGGGGCGGCCGATGGCCGAGCTGGCGTTGACCGATGACGAGCGCGAGACGCTGGTGCGCTGGTCGCGGC